>CAYYOQ010000013.1:0-7389 GCA_964473235.1 uncultured Thermodesulfobacteriota bacterium
CCAATCATCAATTGACCAGGCGGGATTTCCTAAAAACTTCAGCCAAAGCGGGGGTATTGTTTAGCTTAGGGTACCCCTTACTGTCTGAATCAGGAAAGGCAGCTAAATCAGTTGCAGTCAGCGCCACTGATTTAGCAGTGGTGAAGGGTAATCCTGAAAAGGCAGTTCTTAAAGCTATCGATCTGGTCGGCGGCATGAAACAGTTTGTGAAAGAAGGGCAGCGGGTAGTAATCAAGCCCAACATGTCTTTTGCCAAAACACCGGAGGAGGCAGCCAATACCAATCCGGTAGTGGTAGCAACGGTAGCTCAAGCCTGTAGAGATGCTGGTGCCACACAAGTGCTGGTGTTAGACCACACCCTTCAACAAGGCGACCTCTGTATAGAAAAGTCTGGTATTGGAGAGTTCTGCCAGTCTATAAAAGGAACTTACGTACTTGCCCTCAATGATGAGGGCTTTTATCAAACAGTAAACGTACCTCGAGGCAAAGTAATCAGGGAACTCAAAATCATGAAAGAGATTTTGAAGAGTGAGGTACTGATCAACCTTCCCACTGCCAAATCACACAGCGCAACCGGGGTAAGCGTGGGGATGAAAGGACTGATGGGTGTGATCTGGGATCGAGGATACTTCCACTCTCAAGTGGATTTGCATCAAGCCATCGCTGATTTGACCTCCCTGGTAAGGCCAAACCTTACTATTATCGATGCCTCCAGAGTACTCGCTTCCGGAGGACCGTCAGGGCCTGGCACTGTCGAAAAGTTAAACACCATCATTGCGGGGGTTGATCCCGTGGCAGTTGATGCCTATGGAGTGACCATTACAAAATGGTTCTTTAGAAAATTCGAGCCTGCGCAGATAAAGCACCTCCTGGCGGCTCACCAGATGGGTCTGGGAAATATCAACCTAAACCAGCTTCAGATAAGCAAGGAAACCGTGTGAGAAAAACCATTCAGCTTCTCTTCCTCTTTTTCTTCACCTACCTATTTCTCCGTACCCACTATCCCCTCACTTCCTGGATACCTGTTGATCTTTTCTTAAGAGCAGACCCCCTCATCGCCCTCACCACACTCATCTCATCAAAAGAAATTACTACCCACCTCATCCCGGCAATGATACTGATGGTACTCACGCTGCTCTTTGGTAGATTCTTCTGTGGCTACCTCTGCCCACTAGGAACGCTGATCGAGGTATCCAGTAGGCTTCTCCCTGCCCCAGAAGTAAGGCACCCAGAGAAGCTGCGCGTGGTGAAATTTTACCTGCTTATGCTGATCGTCATCGCCTCCACTACCGGCGCACAGCTTGCGTTCCTTTTTGACCCCACGGTGATTCTCACGAGGACCTATACTATCCTCCTCTCTCCGCTTATTATCCTCATGGCAAATTTTTCGCTTGAGGGGATTCGCCCTCTCGCCGACCACCTGGGTTTTATCACCCTTGCCTACCTTCACTACTTTCAGCCCCTATTTTATACCACGCTCTCTACAGGAGCGATTTTCATCAGCATCATAGCACTCAATCTCATAACCCCGCGATTCTGGTGCAGGTATCTCTGCCCCCTCGGAGCCCTTTTAAGTCTCTTCTCCCGCGTTGGTATCTTTAAACGAGTTGTCGACAAGAACTGTAACTACTGCATGAAGTGCACACACCAGTGCCCCATGGGAGCTATTGAAGAAGACCCCACTAAGGTAAAGGTACGCGAGTGTATACAGTGCAGAACCTGCACATTGGTATGTCCACAGAAGGTTGTATCCTTTAAACCACACTATTCTCCCTTCCACGAGGATATCCACACTGAGCTGGGCATCACCCGGAGAGGTTTTCTCTCCTCACTCTCAGGTGGACTGATTTCAAGCTTCCTCCTCTATAACAGCCCCTTGAAAAGGGGGAGAGGTGATACGCTCATTCGCCCCCCTGGTGCCCTCCCCGAGGAAGCATTTCTCAATACCTGTATCCGCTGCTCAGCATGTATGAAGGTGTGTATCACCAATACCCTTCAACCATCTCTCTTCGAGGGTGGTCTTGAAGGACTCTGGACACCGAGAGCAGACTTAAGGCGTGCAGCCTGTGAGCAAAGCTGTAACCTCTGCGGAAAAGTGTGTCCCACCCACGCCATACGTGACCTTGACCCTGAGGAGAAGAAACATGCCAAGATAGGAACTGCGGTACTACTTAAGGAAAAATGCCTGGTCTGGGAACAGGATAAGGTGTGCTTAATCTGTGATGAGCAGTGTCCCTACAATGCTATCGTCTTTAAAACTGTTGAGGGGCTTCGCAGACCCTTTGTGATAGAAAACAAATGCAATGGGTGTGGATTCTGTGAGCAGAAGTGCCCTGTGGAAGGAGATGCAGCAATTGTAGTGAAACCGCTAGGGGAGATAAGGCTTAAAGAAGGCTCCTACCGTAAAGAGGCAGAACTGAGGAGCCTCCAACTTAAAGAAGACAGCGGATACGATAGATTCCTCTTTGAAAACGAGAGTGGTAAAGAGGTTAATGAGTGATTACCCCTATTCTTTCTGTTTCATGGTGAGAGAGGGTCCTTTTACCGGTTCATCTTTTCCCACAAACTCTACCCCCCTCCCTCCAGTAAACACCTCAGGGTGAACTATCCAATCCCCATTTACTGCCTGGCATCCAACGGTAGTGGCAGCGTTCTGAGCAAATCCCAGACTCAAAATGGTGATACCACCAGCAACAATGCTACCGTTCACCGCATAAATCATTTTGCTCACAAAATAGGGTGCACTCACCAGCGCAGATGAAACCACCAGGCATCCCTGTACCGGGAGAGGACATTCACCAAAGGTTTTTGCCTCACTCAAGGTGGCACCAGAAAAACTGAGAACTACTACCAAGAAAATGCCCATTCCAATCTTTTCCCATCTCATCTCCTGCTCCTCCATAAAAGGTTTGTTATTTATTCATAAGATTCTTTCACGGTAAGCGTGAAATCACCTCAAGCTGATGAGGTGTCAAAAGCCACTGCAGTGTGCCCCGGTGATACTGTAACTTACCTATAATAAAATTTATATTGGTGATCGTCAATCGATTTTATTTAAATCCCCTCATCCAAGAATAAAAACTCAAGAAACTTCATGAGGTTTTCTGCTTGACAATAAAAAAATATGTGTTAGTTAGTGTATCTGCTCTTTTTACTCTTAGTATCTATGAAGAGATTTCAACACGTTAGCTGAGTGAACCACGCTGCTAGGTTAAAAGATGGATTTCAAAGATACCCTCAATTTACCTAAAACTGATTTCCCCATGAAGGCTAACCTCACTCAACGGGAACCTGAAATTCTCAAAGAGTGGGAGAAAAAGAACCTTTACACTAAGATTAAATCGAGCACCAAGAATCGAAAAAAATTTATCCTCCACGATGGCCCCCCTTATGCCAATGGCCACATTCATCTAGGAACCGCACTCAACAAAATTTTAAAAGATATTATTATAAAATCTAAAACCATGGCCGGCTTCCGCAGCGATTATCTCCCCGGCTGGGACTGCCACGGACTGCCCATAGAACATCAAGTCGATAAAGAGCTCGGTTCAAAGAAGCAATCAGTTTCTATTTTAGAAAAAAGAAAACTCTGCCGGGAGTATGCACAGAAATTTATTTCTATTCAGAGGGATGAATTTAAACGGCTCGGGGTCTTGGGAGAATGGCAGGATCCCTACCTCACCATGAATAATCATTATGTGGCAACCATTATCAGAGAATTCGGAAAATTCGTCGCATCCCAAAGCATCTACCGAAGAAAAAAGCCTATTCAGTGGTGCGCATCCTGTAAGACTGCCCTGGCGGAAGCGGAGGTAGAATATCAAGACTCCTCCTCTCCCTCCATTTATGTAAAATTCCCCCTCATCTCTGAGGTGAGCACTATTATTCCCGCACTAAAAGGTAAAAAGGTATCCGTCATCATCTGGACAACTACCCCCTGGACCATCCCCGCCAACCTCGCTATCTGCTTCCACCCTGATTTCACCTATGCGGCGGTAGAGGTAGAAGGTGAAGTCTATATTCTCGCAGAGGGATTGCTTTTAAAAATCCTTTTAGAATTAGGAATTGAACGTTACCAGATTGTTGGCACCTTTCCCGGTTCAGCGCTCGAGGGCCTCAAGTGCCGCCACCCCTTTATCGAGAGGGAATCTGTGCTCATCCTGGGAAGCCACGTTACCCTCGAGGCAGGAACAGGATGTGTCCACACCGCACCCGGACATGGACAAGAAGACTATGAAGTAGGACTCAACTACCATCTGGATATCTATGCCCCGGTAGATGATGAGGGTAAGTTTACCTCGGAGGTAGAATTTTTTGGGGGACAGCGTGTGTTCGATGCTAACCCAGCAGTGAACAAAAAATTAAAGGAGGTGAATGCCCTCCTCAAAGAGGAGACCATCACCCACTCTTACCCTCACTGCTGGAGATGCAAGAACCCTATTGTGTTCCGTGCCACTGAACAGTGGTTTATTTCTATGGAACACGCCCAGCTCCGGGAGAGGGCACTCCAAGAAATTATGCAGGTCGAGTGGATACCCTACTGGGGACGAGAGAGAATCTATAATATGGTGAAATACCGCCCCGATTGGTGTATCTCACGCCAGAGGTCCTGGGGGGTCCCCATCCCTATATTTTACTGTAGTCAATGCCACCACCCGCTCGCGGATCAACACATCATTGAACACATTGCTGATCGTTTTGAGCAACAGGGTGCAGATCTCTGGTTTTCAGAAGATGCACCCACCCTCCTCCCACCTACCACCCGCTGTCCTCAGTGCGGGGGAAGAACATTTGAAAAGGAAAAAGATATCCTCGATGTGTGGTTCGACTCAGGGGTAAGCTATGCAGCGGTGCTGGAAAATAATGAAAACCTCTCCTACCCGGCGGATATGTATCTGGAAGGAAGTGACCAACACCGGGGGTGGTTCCACAGCTCGCTCCTCATCTCGGTGGGAACCAGAAATTGTGCACCTTACAAATCAGTCTTAACCCATGGTTTTGTGGTAGACGGCAAAGGCGAAAAAATGGCAAAGTCCAAGGGAAACGTGATTGCCCCTGAAAAGGTAATTAACTCCTACGGGGTCGAAGTGCTAAGGCTTTGGGTTGCCTCAGAGGATTACCGGGAGGATTTACGAATTTCTGATGAAATCTTAAAGAGGCTCTCTGAATCCTACCGCAAGCTCAGGAACACCTGCCGCTTTCTGCTGGGTAACCTTTATGATTTTGATCCAGCGCAGAAGGCCGCCTATGAGGAGCTTGAAGAAATTGATCGGTGGGCACTCCACCAACTCTACCACCTTACCACCAAAGTAGTTGACGCCTACGCAAAGTATGAGTTTCACACCATCTACCACCTCCTCCACAACTTTTGTGTAATTGATATGAGTGCCCTCTATCTCGATATTTTAAAGGACCGGCTCTACTGTTCCTCTGCTCATGATCGCTCAAGAAAGGCAGCCCAAAGTACCCTATTCCAGATTCTCACCACCCTGGTGAAATTGATGTCACCTATCCTTCCTTTCACCGCTGAAGAGATCTGGAAATACCTTCCACCCGAGCGGGAGCGGGAGGAGAGTGTTCACCTCTCAACCTTCCCCCAGTTCGATCAGAGATACTCAAACCCTACCCTTCATGAAAAATGGCAAAAACTCTTCCAGGTAAGAGATGCGGTGCTCAAAGTGCTTGAGCTGAAGAGAGCAGAGAAAATCATTGGCAATTCCTTGGAAGCAGAAGTAACGCTTGAGGCTCCTGAGACTGTATTTCGCGTGCTCAAGGACTTCCACCACCTACTGGAATATCTCTTCATCGTATCAAAGGTGGCGAGTACCCCCCTTCCTTCTGGCAAAGAACTCTCCTTTGAAGCTGCACTCACATCACTTAAGGTGAGCATCTCAAAAGCCCCCGGTACAAAGTGCGAGCGGTGCTGGAAGTTCAGTGAAACGGTAGGTCAAGACCATACCTACCTTTCCCTCTGCCATCGGTGTGCGACAGTTACTAAAAATAGCGGCTGACAACCATGGAAGCTCACACACATAGTAAATATCTGATCGTTACGCTCGTATCCCTCACCATTCTTCTGCTCGATCAGGCTACCAAATACCTCATCATCCACACCCTTCCCCTCCACCACTCCTTCCCTATTGTAAAACACTTTGTCACCATCCTTCACACGAGAAATAAAGGCATCGCCTTTGGACTCCTCGCGGGACAAGGGGGTGAGTTGCGATCAACCATGCTCATCATCACCTCTTTTCTCGCCATTGCCTTTATCTTCTATTTACTGAAAAATTTAAAGAGCGCCCAGCGCTATGCCACCATTACCCTCTCCCTCATTCTTGGCGGTGCCATAGGTAACCTCATTGACCGGGTGCGGTGGGGAGAGGTAATCGATTTTATCGATCTCCACTGGTATCACTATCACTGGCCAGCGTTTAATGTCGCCGATGCTGCTATATCGACAGGGCTCGTGCTCCTTTTTATTGGAATAGTTACCAACCAGTTTCCCTCAAAGTAAATGTACCCTGATCTAGTAACCATAGGCAATTTTACCATTCACACCTACGGTGTGTGTATCGCACTGGGGGCGCTGGTGGGCATAGTGCTGGTCTCCCGTGATGCAAAAAAGCAGGGTTATAATCAACAGCAGATCCTTGATCTTGCCTTCTACCTTCTCATGTCTGCCATCATAGGGTCTCGCATCTTCTACATAGCCCTCAACCCTGCCTACTACCTCCGCCACCCTCTCGAGATGGTAATGATCTGGCGTGGGGGTTTAGTATTTTATGGAGGATTCTTATTCGCGTTTGCTACCTGCTTCATTTGTATTAAACGCTACCACCTCCCCTTTTTAAAAACCGCTGACCTGCTGGTTCCCGGTCTAGCAATAGGAGAGGCATGTGGCCGGCTTGGTTGCTGCTTCGCAGGGTGTTGCTATGGAAAACCAACCGCCCTCCCTTGGGCAATCACCTTCACCAACCCCCACAGCCTCGCTAAACTTGGAGTACCTCTGCATCCCACCCAACTCTATGCGTCCCTACAAGCATTAATTATTTTTTTGATCCTCATCTGCGTTCGCACCCATAAGAAAGGTGATGGTCAGCTCATCTGGCTCTACATTTTTCTCTACGCCGTCGGTCGCTTACTCATTGAACCCTTTCGAGGGGATGAGCGAGGGTTGCTCATCTTGGGAGCATTCACGGTTACCCAGGCCATCGCCCTCTTCTCCCTCCCTCTTGCCCTCTTCATGATATATTATCTAGGAAAGAAACCTGCAACCTCCTAGTAAATCGTTACTCAAGAAAATTTTTTATGGTAGCACACTGATGTCTCTCCGTATCATCATTGATGGGTATAATCTCATTAAACAATCGCCTCTCTTCCGCTCTGGCG
>CAYYOQ010000013.1:7399-19661 GCA_964473235.1 uncultured Thermodesulfobacteriota bacterium
GTAAAGATTACGATAAATGCCTTTTTTCTGGATAAGCTCTTGGTGACTGCCGATTTCCACAATCTTAGCGGGGTAAGAGAGAAGTTGATAGAACGACTAGCGCTCTACCGCATGGTCAAAGGCAATCCACTGGTAGTGGTATTCGATGGCTGGCAGGAGGGTCATGCGACTGAACAGCGTACTAAAGAAAAGGGAATAGATATTATTTACTCTCAAAGGGGTGAAACGGCTGACGAGGTGATCAAGAGACTTGTTACCCACGCCCGGGAGGAGTTGGTAGTGGTAACTTCAGATCGTGAGATTAACGATTTTTGCCAGAGCAGAAAATGCGAGGTGATCCCCTCACCCCTGTTTGAAGAGAGAGTAGAACGCTGTTGTCTAGCCCGCATGAAAGGGTTAAAAGAAGACGATGGTGAAACAATGGTGGCTCACTCAACTAAAAAGAAAGGACCTTCAAGAAAACTGCCTAAATCCATGAGGAGACGGCTACAGCGCCTCAAAAAACTGTAAGTACTTATTACTCCTACTACCCACTTATCCCTTAACCCGTGCTATTTTATGTTCTCTCCCTTCCCGTAACCTTTTGATGTTATCTCGATGTCGGAAAAAGATGAGCACCGCCACTGCGAACCCTACATTGACGTATACCAGAGGATAATGGGTGAGGCATAGTAAGAGAGGCATTGACGCTGAAGCTGCCAAAGAACCTCCTGAAACGTACTTCCACTTCACTACCACCAGAATGAACACGAGAACAGCCAAGGGTACCAGCGGTGGCGCGATTACCACAAAAATTCCCAGTGCAGTGGCCACCCCCTTTCCCCCACGAAATTTAAGAAACACGGGATAGAGGTGCCCTAAGAAGGTAACCAAGGCTACCGCTGCAACCCACCGCTCATTTCCTAGGAGATACGAAGTAAGTATCACCGGGAGGGACCCTTTCACCACGTCTCCTCCCAAGGTGAGCAGCCCTGGTGTTACCCCTAAGACTCGATACACGTTAGTTGCCCCAATGTTCCCACTCCCCTCCTGTCGAATATCCTTGGTACTGAACAGTGTGGAGACAATTACTCCCGTGGGTAAAGATCCGATCAGATATCCCGCAACCATGAGTACTATACCTTCAGTATTCATTTCAACTCTCCTTAAGACAAACGCTGCAATAGTTTTTTGTATAGCACAAGTGTGGTACTCCCCACAACTGCTTTTCCAGATCATCGCGCTCCCACCGCTAAAATCCATTTGATAAAGCAGAAAAAAGGTGGTAGGGTAAGGTTCATGGAACACTGCCACTCAGACATCTCATCTGGTATACTCTATCTCGTAGCAACTCCTATAGGTAACCTGGAAGATATCACCCTGAGAGCACTTAAGGTGCTCAAGGAAGTTGATCTCATTGCTGCTGAAGATACCAGAAGAACCAAGAAGCTCCTCAATCACTACCAGATCGCAACCCCCGTCACCAGCTATTTTGAACATAGCAGTGTGCGCAAAACTCACTCCCTCATTGCCCAATTAAAAGGAGGAAAACACATTGCGCTGGTTTCAGAAGCAGGCACACCCTCCATCTCAGATCCCGGGTTTACCCTCACCACCCAGGCAATAGAACATCAGATAAGAGTAACCCCCATCCCTGGTCCCTCAGCACTCACCGCTGCCCTGAGTGCCTCTGGTCTCCCGACCCATAGCTTCGTCTTCGAAGGATTTGTCCCGCGTAAAGCCGGCAAAAGAAAGAACCTCTTTGTATCATTGAAAGGTGAGATCAGAACCCTGATCCTCTATGAATCACCTCGAAGGGTGACCGCAACTCTCAGGGATCTCCTCACGGTACTGGGAGAAAGAAAAATTGTCATCGTCAGAGAACTCACCAAAATGTTCGAGGAAATAATCCGTGGGAACATCTCAGAAGTCTTAGCGCAGCTCGAGGGAAAAACCATCAAAGGGGAGGTAACCCTGGTGGTTTCAGGGACCCCTTCCTCACCCCCACCCGGTCTCATTGACAGGCAGCAGAGAATATGGTAAAAAGGCAGGGAAATTTAACAAAATCCCCTGAAAAAATTAAAGAATGTATCATTAAGCACGAGTGGGGGATCCACCTGAGGACGGCGGGACTCTTCGTGAAAACAGCAAAAAAATATACTGCAGATATCATGGTGGAAAAAGACGGGATGGAAGCTGATGGAAAGAGCATCATTGCCATTACCACTTTGAATGCCGGTAAAAATGCTACCATAAAAATCAAAGCCTGTGGGGAAGATGCTGAGCAAGCCCTGGCGGACTTGGAGAGACTGATAGAGAACAACTTTGAGGAACCATAGCTCATGGAAGTAAGAAAAAAAGATCTGCTCCTTAAGGGAACAGGAGTTTCCCCCGGTATTATTATTGGAAAGGCTTTTCTACTCGATCCTCAAGAGATAGAGGTGTACCCCCTCCACCTCTCGAGCGACGCAGAGATACACCAAGAGATCAACCGCTTTAAAACTGCCCTCAAAGAATCAAAGCGCCAGTTAATGAATGTAAAAAAGGAGGTCGAGCATAAAAAGTATAAGGAAGCGAGCTACATTATTGATGCCCAGGCACTTATCTTAGACGACAAAATGCTCATTGAAACCATTGTCTCCACCATCAAGAAGGAAAAGATTGATGCGGCGACTGCGGTAAAGGGGACCGTGGTAACACTAGGTAAAAGTTTTGACGATATTGGTGATGAGTATCTGAAACAGAGAAAGACAGACATCGACTATATCGGTGAACGCATCATAAGAAATATCATGGGAAAAAAACGACAGGACATTTCCACCATAAAAGAAGAAACCATCATTGTCGCCCACGATCTCTCCCCTGCGGATACGGTCAACCTCGATGTGAGGATAGTAAAGGGATTTGTAACTAATGCAGGCGGGAAAACGTCTCATACTGCTATTATGGCACGTGCCTTAGAAATCCCTTCGGTAGTTGGTTTAGAAAAGATCACTAGAGAAGTAAGCAGTGGTGATATGATCATCGTTGATGGTACCATTGGTGTAGTAATAGTACGACCTACCGCTGAAACGCTACGAAACTACGCTGAAAAAAAGCAAAGATATGAACAATTAGAAAAAGAGCTCTTTCAGTATAAGGATCTTCCCGCGGAGACACCGGATGGATTTCGCATAAAGCTTTTAGCAAACATCGAACTCATTGAGGAACTCGCTTCCGTGCGCGAACATGGCGCTGAGGGGATTGGTCTCTATCGTACAGAGTTCCTCTACCTGAACCGTAAAGACTTACCCTCTGAGGAGGAACAATTCAGTATCTATAAAAAGGTAATAGAAAAGATTGTTCCCTATCCTGTAACCATTAGGACAGTAGATCTGGGTGGTGATAAATTCCTCTCTCGCATTGATCTTGCAGAAGAAATGAACCCGGTAATGGGATTAAGAGCAATCAGACTATGTTTAAAAGAGGTAAGTATTTTTAAAACTCAACTCAGAGCCCTCCTCAGAGCAAGCGCACTAGGTGAAATGAAAATTCTCTTCCCCATGATCTCCGGCCTAGAGGAAATTTACCAGATAAAAGAGATACTGGAGGGGTTGAAGCATGAATTAACCAAGGAAGGAATCTCTTTCAATCAAGCTATACAAATAGGCATCATGATTGAAATTCCCTCGGCGGCAACCATTGCAGATCTTCTTGCAAAAGAAGTTGATTTTTTTAGCATTGGAACGAACGACCTTATCCAATATACGCTCGCCATTGATCGCGTTAATGAACATGTATCCTACCTCTACAATCCACTCCACCCCTCCGTAATTAGAATCATAAAAAATGTGGTAGAGGCAGCCCACAGCAATGGTCTTGAAGTAGTAATGTGTGGTGAAATGGCCGGTGAACCACTCTACCTTCCTCTCCTCATTGGCTTGGATATTGATAAATTAAGCATGAACCCCCTCTGCATTTTAAAAGTGAAAAAGATATTAAGACTATTGAGCTATCATGAATCTCAAGAATTCGTTAAAATGATAGATCAATTCAAGACAGCATCAGAGTTAGAAAGGTTCCTGAAACACGAAATGAAAAAAAGGTTCCCTGACGAGTTCGAGTACGGGGAGCACAACCGTACCCATAGTAAACGTTAATTAACCACTAGTTATAAAAAAATAAAGGAACAATTATAATTTCATATAAATATAATTTGACAAAACTATAAAATAAATTATAATTAAAGATTTAAATTAATCTTCTTAAAAAATGTAGGGAGGGGGGAAAATGGATGCCAGGCGTTAAAATCAACGAAGATGAACCTTTTGAGGTTGCGCTTAGGAGGTTTAAAAAACAGTGTGAAAGGGCTGGGATTCTATCTGAGTTGAGGAAGAGGCAATTCTATGAAAAGCCCAGTATAAGAAGGAAAAAAAAATCTCTGGCAGCAAGAAAAAGATCATTAAAGACTACACGGCGTTACAGTGGTTGATACCATCCACTAACAATAACATTCTTTTATTTCATCGCTGATTAGGCACCTATTAGTTTTTTAAAATTTTTGATTTTGCCTACACTGCTCTTCCATTGTCAATTATCTTTTGCTTCTCTTTGAATAAACCTATGGTGTCTAAATTATAAAACTATTACTCTTTTGATAGGAACCTGGGGATGTCAACTTTGTCATACTATATCCCTGAAGATACAATAGCAGAAATAAAAGAATTGTGTAATATAGTACAGGTTATTTCTGAGTACGTTCCTTTAAAAAAAGCTGGTACCAATTATAAAGGCGTGTGCCCCTTCCACGCTGATAATGAACCCTCGTTCATGGTCAGTGAAGCAAAACAGATTTACCATTGCTTTGGATGTGGCAGTGGTGGTAACGTGTTTACTTTTTTAATGAAATTTGAGCACCTCTCGTTTCCAGAGGCGATTAAAAAATTGGCACACAAATATGGTATTTCACTACCTCAGAGAGAACCCACCGCTATCCAAAAACATACCAGAGATGAAAAGGAGAAATTTTTCAAGATTAATGAGCACGCCACAGAGTACTACCGCACCCTCTTGCACAGGACACCTGAGGGAGAAAAGGCACGAACCTACCTTACCAAAAGAGGTATCACAGAAGAAACGATTGTAAACTATCAATTAGGTTTTGCATCACACCAGTGGGATGGATTGGTGAAATTTTTAAAAAAAAGAAACATCCCCCTGGAACTGGCGCACACCCTAGGGCTCATCAAACGGGGTAAAAACAACGAATGGTATGACTGTTTCAGAAATAGGATTATCTTTCCTATCATCAGTTATAACGAGCGAATAATCGGTTTTGGGGGGAGAGCACTCGATACGGAGAGTGCTAAATATATTAACTCTTCTGACTCCCTCATCTACAAAAAAAGCAACAGCCTCTATGGTCTCAATACCACCCTCAGTGGTATCAGAAAAGAAGGATATGTAATAGTGGTGGAAGGATACTTTGATCTTTTAAGTCTTTACCAACATGGGATAAAAAATGCTGTTGCCACTTTAGGAACTGCACTCACTGAAGGACAAGTCAAGCTCCTTAAGCGATTTACTCCCGCGATGATTATCGCCTTTGATACCGATGAAGCGGGAATCAACGCAACCTTAAAAACCTTACCCCTCTTCCTGGACCACGGGGTTTCACCAAAGGTAATCGAGCTCCCTTTAGGCGATGACCCAGACTCATTTATCCAGCGAGAAAAGGGTGAGGGATTTAGAGAAAAGATAGGTAAGGCTATCCCCCTCATGGAACTGTGTATCACCACCTTTCTTACACAGCACGATAGCTCAACCATTGACGGTAAGCTTACCGTGGTGAGGGAGGTCGCACCGCTTCTCTCAAAAATGGGTGATACCACAGAGAGAAACCTTTATATTGAGAGACTCTCGCAGCAGATTAAGGTGAGTGAGCAGGTAATCAGATCTGAACTACCACGGGAGAAACAACACCGCACGAAATCGCTCGAACACTACCTTAGCACTCCTGATCAGCATCGGGCAGAGGAACTCCTCCTCCAGATCATGATGCTCTCCCCCGAGGTAATACCTGCGGTAAAGCAGGCTCACCTCACTGATGAAATTAAGGAACCCCGACTGAAGCAACTTTTTTCACTGGTGATTGAGTGCTTCGATCGCGACCAGACCATACAACCGGAACGACTACTCGACGACCTTGAGGAGGAAACATTAAAAAATACCATTACCCAGCTTGTCATTAAGGGAGAAAGCATTGTTACCCACAACATTCCCAAAATGCTTACCAATACCATTCACAAGCTCAAGGAGATGGGCATTAAGAGAGAAATTCAGTTGCTCAATATAAAAATTAAGGATGCCCAGCAGGAAAAAGATGAAAATGCAATGAAGCAATGTCTCCACCATAAGCAAGAACTGTTAGAGAAGAGAAAAAGGTGCACTTCAGATCAATTCCCCACACCCATCCACTAACCACAAGGAGTGAGGTAGTAATGTCCAAGAAAGAGACTATTGAACAGGTCAACCAACTTATCGATATGGGGAAGGAGAAGGGGTTTTTAACCTACGAAGAAGTAAATGATATTCTTCCCTCAGAGGTGGTGTCTCCGGAACAGATTGATGATCTGATGATCATGTTTGGAGAGATGGACATAGAGATTGTTGACGGAGTCCAGAAGGTAAGGATTCCTAAACGTAAGCTCCACAAAGTTCCCGAAGATAATGAGGCCGAAGAGGAAGAAGAGTTTGAAGAGGGCCTTTTTGAGAAACTAAGCGATCCGGTGAGGATGTATTTGAGAGAAATGGGATCAGTATCGTTGCTCAATCGTGATCAGGAAGTAGAGATTGCAAAACGGATAGAAGAAGGTGAACACGAGGTAGCCAATGTGGTACTCAACTCACCTCTCCTCATCAGAGAAATTTTGATGGTGGGAGACAAGCTCAAGACTAACAAGATTTCGGTGAGAGAGGTGATCAAAGATCTTGATGATGAAGAGGTAGACATTGATGAAGAACTCTACAAGAAGAGAGTACTCTCCCTCATTGAAAAGATTAAGAGGGTAGAGCAACAGTACCTTGAGTTACAGAAGAAACTATCTAAGAAGCACCTGAGTGAGGCGAGGAAGAAGGAGGTGCGCAAAAAGAGTGATCAGAAGACTGAGAAGATACGCGAGATTATCGAGCAGCTCAATCTGCATAAGATGCAGATTGAGCGAGCTGCCCACAAGCTGAAGCTCTTCTTGGAGAGATTGGAGAAGGCAGAGGGAGAGATCACCCAGTTTTTAGAAAAGATAAACGTCACGCTAGAAGAGTTTAAAAAGATGGTGCGGCAGGTGAAGAGGAGTCGACAGCAAGAGAAAGAGATAGAGAAGAGGTATGGCCTCTCTAAAAAAGAGTTAGGGGAGCATGAGAAAGTTATCCAGAGTGCTCAGAAAAAGATTAAGCGGATTGAGGTTGAATCAACCTTTGATGCAAAGGGATTGAAGAATGCTATTAAATCCATTGATGAGGGTGAAACAAAGACCAAGCTTGCCAAAGATGAGTTGGTGAAAGCCAATTTGAGGTTAGTGGTAAGTCTGGCGAAGAAGTACACCAACCGCGGTCTACAATTTCTCGATTTGATTCAAGAAGGCAATATCGGGCTCATCAAGGCAGTTGATAAATTTGAGTATCAAAGGGGATACAAGTTCAGTACCTATGCAACCTGGTGGATCCGGCAAGCAATTACCAGAGCCATTGCCGACCAAGCGAGAACCATTAGAATCCCGGTGCACATGATTGAGACCATCAACAAGTTAATTAGGACCTCTCGACACCTCGTCCAAGAGGTGGGGCGAGAACCTACCCC
The DNA here is from genome assembly GCA_964473235.1 of uncultured Thermodesulfobacteriota bacterium. Classification (GTDB taxonomy): domain Bacteria; phylum Desulfobacterota; class WTBG01; order WTBG01; family WTBG01; genus CAYYOQ01. The sequence goes on from CAYYOQ010000013.1 coordinate 15,213, forward strand.
CGAGGAGATCGCAAAGAAGATTGAATTTCCGCTGGACAAGGTGAGAAAAGTCCTCAAGATTGCCAAAGAACCCATATCGCTGGAAACTCCCATAGGTGAGGAGGAAGATAGTCACCTGGGCGATTTTATTGAGGACAAAAAGATTGCCTCCCCAGGAGAAGCGGCAGCCAATCGCAGTCTTCAAGAACAAACACAAAGGGTATTGTCAACGTTAACTCCCCGGGAGGAAAAGGTACTGAGGATGCGGTTTGGTATAGGGGAAAAGGCAGACCATACCTTGGAGGAAGTGGGACAGGATTTTGATGTTACCCGGGAAAGAATCAGACAGATTGAAGCCAAGGCCTTGCGGAAGCTGAGACACCCCAGCAGAAGTAAACAACTCAGAGCCTTCATTGAACGGTAACTAGTACCCGTGGGCTCATAGCTCAGTTGGTAGAGCCACCGGCTCATAACCGGAAGGTCCCAGGTTCGAATCCTGGTGAGCCCACCATCAAGAGACTTTATGAACAGCTCCTATGCTACTACCACATTACCACTCGTTCTCTTATCAATGCCGACGGGGAGAGAATTACCATGCACCCTTCTTTTCGGGTGCATTTTTTATGCCTACACTCTCCTTAGAGGGAGGGAGTAACTTGTGAAAGAGCAATTAGAACTTCTCATCAAGTTTCAGATGTTTGATGTAGCACTGGTGAGGGCTCAAAAGATCAAGGAGGATCACCCTCACCAGACCAAGCACATAGAAGAGGCCGTTGAACGAGAGCGAAAAGAACTTCAGACGCAAGAAAAGCAAGTGGAAGAAATTAAGAAAAAGAGGATACAGAAGGAACAGGATTTAGCTATTGAAGAAGAAAAGGTGAGAAAGGCTAAGGAAAGATTAAATGCGGTAAAAACTAATAAAGAGTATCACGCCGCACTTAAGGAAATAGAGGTTTTAGAAAGTCACAATTCGATATTAGAAGAAGCAATTCTTCTCGTGATGGAGCAGAGTGATCAAGGCACAAGAAACCTCCACTCGCTGGAAACGCGCTTTAAACAAACCCTTAAGAAAGCGGAAGAGGATAGTAACGCACTCAACCACCAATTGGAAGAAGCGCTCAAGGAGATTGAAGCACAGCAGCAATTGAGAGAAGCGCTCGTAGCCCAGATAGCGCCAGAACTATTGGATCAGTACCACAAGATAAGACAAAAACGCGGTGATCCTGTGGTAGTTCCCGTCGAGGATAGTTGTTGTCAAGGGTGCCACATGAACATCCCCCCCCAGGTATTTAACGAGGTAAAGAAGTGCCGGACTATGATCAAATGCCCTCACTGCAGCCGTATCCTCTACTGGGTGAAAAATCATGAAAGCGTATCGCTCACCTCACACCCCCACCCTCAATAAGATGGCGGAAAAGCATACCTCTCATCTCGATCACGTCCTCCCCTTTAACACGCTGTGTATCTATACTGATGGGGCATCGAGGGGAAATCCAGGAGAAGCAGGTGCAGGTATCCTCATCGCCAATGAGCGTGGCGCGGTGATAAAAAAAGTAACACGTTACCTGGGCACCACTACCAACAATGTCGCTGAGTATCTCGCGCTCATTATCGGGCTTAAGGAAGCACTCAAATTAAAAGGAGAGGTGGTCCACCTCTTTTCTGATTCTGAACTCATGGTGAGACAAATTAAGGGGATCTATAAGGTGAGGGATGCAAAGATGAGGGCGCTCTCCCAAGAGGTGAAAAAACTTCTCTCACAATTTATACACTACGAAATCTCCTGCATTGAGAGAAAGAGGAATAAGGAAGCAGATCGGCTCGCCAATAGGGCAATTGATGAATACACCGGTGACTCCTAATCATTAACCAGGTTACTCACACAGGTCAAATGGTCGCTCGCGCCGGAATGACCGGTGCGGGAGGAAAGTCCGAGCTCTCCAGGGCACGGTGGTTGCTAAGGGCAACTGTCCCGGGTGCTACCGGGATAAGGAAAGTGCAACAGAAAACATACCGCTCCACGCGCCGCGAGGGGTAAGGGTGAAATGGCGAGGTAAGAGCTCACCAGTATCCCAAGTGATTGGGATAGCTTGGCAAACCCCACCGAGAGCAAGACCAAATAGGGGAACAACGAGATGCATACCATCTCATCAAGTGGCCCGCTTGAAGTTCCCGGGTAGGTCGCACGAGATATCTGGCAACAGGTATCCCAGATGAATGACCATTGCTCGAATCATCGCATTCGGGAACAGAACTCGGCTTATGACCTGTGTGGGTAGCTCAGGAGTTCCCCGGTTCACCTGAGACGCCGGTTCGTTCTTCCAGACCTCTGGTGAAAATCCCTCCACCGTAAGCTTCACGCCAGTACTACTATGGGTTTGACATTTACTCACTGTTCTGCTAGGTTGAATCACCACGGAAGGTGAGAGAGATACTACGGCAGAGTACCACCATCAATCCCCCTCGTTCCCTCTTCGCATGGAAAGGATACTATGAAAATAGATCGAAAAGAAGTGGAGCATGTAACTCAATTGGCACGACTACAGTTTGATGAAACGCAACCTGAAACATTTATTCACCAATTAAATACCATTTTAGAATACTTTGATACGTTGCAGGAAATAGACACGAGCGAAACTGAACCAACTTCCCACGCCGTGGCAATGAATAATGTCCTCCGTGAGGATGAGGTGAGAACCATCTTTGACCAGAAGCTCCTCCTCTCCAACGCACCAGCTAAAGAAAACGCATTGTTCAAAGTTCCCAAAGTTATCGAATAATTGATCTACCCACGAGGAATTAAGTGTGGAACTTTTTAGTCTTACCATCGATCAAGCTCACCAATTGCTCAGCAAGAGAGAAGTAACCTCCCAAGAGCTCACCGCATCAGTCTTTAAGAGAATTGAATCCGTTGAAAAAAAGATACATGCCTACATTACCCTCACTCAAGAACTAGCTTTGGAACAGGCAGGGCAGGCCGATGACCTGATCAGGCAGGGTAAAGGGAATACGCTCACCGGAATCCCCCTGGCGATAAAAGATATTATGTGTATTAAGGGAGTGAGAACTACCTGCGGATCAAGGATACTTGAAAACTTTATTGCTCCCTACGATGCAACCGTGATTAAAAAGTTAAAAGAACACCATGTGGTAGTGGTAGGACGCACCAACCTGGATGAATTTGCCATGGGCTCCTCCACAGAAACATCTCACTTTGGCATCACCCGAAATCCATGGAATTTAGAAAGGATCCCCGGTGGTTCAAGCGGTGGTTCAGCTGCCGCAGTGAGCGCAGATGAGTGTCTGGGCGCGCTGGGTACTGATACAGGAGGTTCCATCAGGCAGCCCGCAGCCTGCTGTGGGTTAGTAGGTTTGAAACCCACCTACGGGAGAGTTTCTCGTTTTGGTTTGGTGGCATTTGCCTCCTCTCTCGATCAGATTGGACCAATGACTAAAGATGTGAGGGATGCAGCCCTCCTCATGAACGCCATTGCTGGTTACGACCCTCTTGACTCCACCTCCCTACCCATTGCTGTCCCTGACTATACCCAGGTGCTGGGCAGGGAGGTAAAAGGTATGCGTGTGGGTATTCCAAAAGAATATTTTATCGAGGGGGTGGAAGCAGAGGTTGACGCATCAGTGAAAGAAGCCATTAAAGTATTAGAAGGATTAGGGGTGGAGGTTAAAGAGCTCTCTCTTCCCCACACCGAATATGCAGTCGCCGTCTACTATCTCATTGCCCCCGCAGAAGCCAGTTCCAACCTCGCCCGCTATGATGGTGTACGCTATGGATACCGATCTAAGGAGAGCACCGGGCTCTTGGATATGTACCGTTGCTCTCGCTCAGAGGGATTTGGCACAGAGGTAAAACGACGCATTATGTTGGGAACCTATGCCTTATCTGCAGGATACTACGATGCCTACTATAAGAAAGCCTCTCAGGTAAGAACTCTGATCAGACAGGATTTTGAAAAGGCTTTTAACACATGTGACGTCATCATCACCCCTACTGCCCCTACTCCCGCCTTTAAACTCGGTGAGAAGATAGATGACCCACTCAAGATGTATCTCTCCGACATTTTCACCATACCTGCAAATCTCGCAGGTATTCCAGGCATCTCTCTCCCCTGTGGATTTACCAGTGGTGGACTCCCCATTGGTTTCCAGATCCTCGCTAATGCTTTCCAAGAGGAAATGCTGCTCAAGGTTGCCCACGCTTATGAACAACACACTTCCTGGCACCGGAAAAAGCCTGAGTGGAGCCAGTGATGATCACTCACTGTACCTTTTTTATTCAACAATGCCACCCATCTCTCCTAACTAAATAATTTTCTTGACAAAAATTAATGAACTTGGTAAAAAGTTATCTACTTTTTTTAGATAAAAATTGATGGTCTCGAAAAAGTCAAAATTAAAGGCACGTAGCTCAGGGGGAGAGCGCTACCTTGACGCGGTAGAAGTCGGCGGTTC
>CAYYOQ010000014.1:0-18681 GCA_964473235.1 uncultured Thermodesulfobacteriota bacterium
GTGATTCCTATCACCATGAGCTCCTGGGAAGGGCATCCGTAGAAGCGATCGGAAACGTGGGCTAAGGCTATTCTACTATCTGGTACCTTAATAGTGATAACGCCTTTTCGAGGTTGCAGGGATTTTTCTACTATGGTGGCCGTTGCCCCCGCGGCAATGGCTTCCTCAAGGTAGTGGTGCCCATCTTGATGAGTGCCCTTAACGGCAACAAAGAGACCGTTACGGGTAATGTTTTGCGAATTATGGGAGATGCCTTCTATCAGGATGTGGGTATCTCCCTGGACTGACTCAATCTCTAACCCTTCAAGCAGTGTGGATAGTAGCATTGTGTTATGAAAGCGGCTGAAACCTGACCCAACATCTTCGGTCGTACTCGAGGCGGTTGTCAGCGAGAGGGTACTGACTCACCGCTCTGCCACTGCCTATGATTTCAATGTGAAGATCAAGTTCCTCTGCCTTATTGAGTACCTCTCTTATACCTAAACCAGACAAATCTGGCATAGTATCTGGAAGTTGTATTTCACTGAGTGATGCGGTTTTAAAGAAGTTATGGTCTACAGCGGTATCGGCTGGGGAGAGGTGGTGGGACGGGCGACAGTTTACTAGGGTCATATCACCTTGGCGTGGAGGAATGTTCAAGTATCGGACAATCTGAAGGGAGATCTCTTTAAAAATAGGGGCAGCAACTACTCCCCCATAGCGAACACCCTGGGGCTCGTCGATAAGTACGAGGAGTGCAATTTTAGGGTCATCCGAGGGGAAAAAGCCTATAAAAGTGCTCACCATATTGTGAGGGGAATACTGTTTGGTGGTGGGGTCTACCTTTTGAGCAGTACCGGTTTTCCCCGCGATGGTGAATCCAGGAATGGCAGCGTTCGCGCCCGTTCCCCCCTTTTCAACCACGGTGGTGAGAATAGAGGTTATCTGGCGAGCGGTACGTTGCGTGATGATGCTTCCTCTGCTTTCTGGCTGAAACTCCTTTATTACTTGACCACTGTCGTTAAAGATGGCTTTTACCATAAACGGTTTCATCAGGATGCCACCGTTGGCGATGGCGGAGAGGGCTGCGATGAGCTGAAGGGGAGAAACGGAGATCCCCTGGCCGAAAGAGATGGTACCCAGGTTTACCTGGGACCACTTGGTGAGGTGTGGCAGAAGACCGCCGGTTTCTCCGGGAAGATCGATACCTGTTTTACTGCCGAACCCAAATCTCCTAATGTAGCGGTAAAATGTTTCTTTACCCAGGTTTTGCCCTATTTTACAGGCACCGATGTTGCTTGAGTATTTCACGATATCCGAGAGGGAGAGCCAGCCATATTTGTGCACATCGTGGATGACTCTGTTCTCAAGGGGATAGCTGCCCATTTCACAGTAGAAAATATCTTGAGGTTGAAAGATACCTTCTTCGAGCGCTGAAGAAATCAGAAAAATTTTAAAGGTTGAGCCAGGTTCAAAGGTATCGGTCACGGCCCTGTTTCTCCACTGCGAGGGTGTATACTCACTGAAATTGTTAGGGTTAAAGGTGGGGGATACCGCCATGGCGATGATTTCACCGGTCTGCGGGATCATCGCGATCGCTACCCCTCCACTCGCCTTGTGTTTTTTCACCCCTTCTTCCAGTGCCTTTTCAGCGGCGTACTGCATGGTTTTATCAATAGTGAGTTGGAGGTTAGAACCCTTGATTGCATCAATCTGGGTGAAATTCTTATTGTAGATATTTCTTCCTAGGGCATCCCTCTCTACCATCAGATAGCCCGGCGTACCTTGGAGGTGACTGTTGTAGGAGAGCTCGATGCCTTCCAATCCTTTGTTATCCAGACCCACAAATCCCACGCAATGGCTGGCGAGCTCTCGATTGGGATAAAATCGCTCACTCTCTTCAACAAAGCCTACCCCCTCGAGGTTGAGTTTTTTAATCTGCTGGGATTGCGCAGGAGAAATACTCCTCTTGAGCCAGACGAAGGGTCGATCAGAGTTGAACTTGCTCAGTACACTGCGGGTGCTCATTTCGAGGAGAGGAGAGAGTTTTTTAGCAATCTCTTTTTTATTTTTTATTTTCGCGGGTCGTACATAGAGAGAATCCACTTCAATGCTCACCGCAAGCTCTCTCTTCTTTCGATCATAGATAGTTCCTCGCTCGGGCGGAAGCTTCACATATTTAAGATACTGTTTTTCAATGAGCTGAGAGAGCTTTTCTCGCTCAATGACTTGAAGCTGAAATGCCCTCAGTATAGTAATAGAGAGGAGGGCAGTAAAGGTGAACGCGAGTAGTGTGATACGCAGTGCGAGCCACCTCTGGAAGGAAGACCGTTTCATTTTACAAACACCACCTGGTGCGGTTCAGGGGTAATCAACCCCACTTGAGTTTTGGCGATGAGCTCGATACGGGACAGAGATTTAAGTGACGCGATCTCTACCTTCATCTGTGTATTCAGCTTGAGGAGTTGCTGCTGTTTATGGTTAGCGTTAGAAATCTGATATCCTACGTAGGTTACCTGCAGTCGGGACCACACAAAGAATATCAAGCTCGCGATGAAGAGGACGGTGAGAATGAAAAGTGGGAGCGCAATGCCTTGCCCTTGTTTTACTCTGCTGCTCACCTTCTGGTATTTGCGGAGGGTGAAGGTATTACTATTTCTCACCACTATCTCTGCCATTGCTCTCTCTTTACCTTAGTGAGTGGTGGCGATAGTTTTTCTACCACCCGTAGTTTGGCGCTGCGCGCCCTGGGATTGTTCCTTACTTCTTCCGGTTGGGGGCAAAGGGGCTTCTTAGTGATAATCTTTACCGTGGCCTCCTTAACCTCGTGGGATAGAAAAGCCTTTTCTGGGTGGGTGTATCCTCTACTGGCTGCCCTGAAGTGGTGCTTTACTATCCTATCTTCTAGAGAGTGAAAAGAGATGATACAGAATCTTCCCTGGGGGGCGAGTGCCTCGATACCTGAGTTGATAACCTCCTTAAGGTTCTCGAGCTCTTTGTTTACTGCAATGCGTAGTGCCTGAAAGGTTTTAGTGGCAGGATGAATATTCCTGGGACAGTGGGCAGCAGGGATGGCAGAGGTTACCAGTTGACTAAGCTGCATGGTATCAGCAAGTGGTCCTCTTCTTCGCTCGGCTACTATGGTGCGTGCGATAGGCAATGCCCATCGTTCTTCTCCATAGGTGCGCAGCAGGTGTGTCAATTGAGAAGCTGAGGAGTCATTTACTATCTCGAAGGCAGTGGTGGATAAATCCCTATTCATCCTCATATCCAGTGGTCCCTTCAATCTGAAGCTGAACCCCCGCTGGGGATCCTCTAACTGCTGAGATGATACCCCTAAGTCCAGCACGATTCCATTTACCTCACTAATCCCCAGTTTCTCTAAAACGGTTTTTATGTTGATAAAGTTTTCCCGAAGAATAACGACCTTGTGAGAAAATGGCTGTAATATTTTACGAGCCTGCTTCACCGCTTGTTCATCCCAATCAAGGGCGATGAGGAGCTTAATCTCAGGGTTATCCTTCAGGATTTTCAATGCATGGCCACCACTCCCCACGGTTGCATCCAGATAAATTCCATTAGCCTGACAGTTCAAATAGTGAACAGCCTCAGCCAACAGAACTGGAACGTGTGTTGTTTCCATTGATGATGAAGGTTAAAAACCCAATTTTGCCAATACTTCTTTCCCTTTAATTTGATTGAATTTATCTTGAGCTTCGGCGAATGTTTTCTCCCATCTTCCCTTGTCCCAAATCTGAATCCTGGTGATCATGCCAACAAATACAATCTCTCTTTCTAACGCTGCGTGTTTTCTCAAGGTGGGGGGGATGAGCATTCGTCCTAATTTGTCAATGGTACACTCTGTTGCTCCGGAGATGAAATAGTGCATAAAGCTCTGTACCTCTTCATCCAGGATGGAGAGCTGACGGAAGTTTTCCTCAAGTTTAACCCACTCATCATAAGGATAAGCGACCAGGCAACTATCAAAATTAGTTATGATGAGACGGTCATTATAGTTGCTGCTTAATAGTTCTCTATATTTAGCGGGTAAACTGACTCTGCCTTTTGAGTCTATGGTATGCTCATATCTTCCACGAAACATGTTTATTTATCCCATCTTTGTTTATGGATAAACCACTTTATACCATTTTTTACCACTGGATTCCAATATACTTATATGTTATTGGATTGTCAAGAAGAATTTATTTTTAAGATAAAAAATATTTTTTAATTTAATAGGATATCAATAGGTAGTTGTTGGACTTAAAGTAATATCTAGATAGTGTATAGTACATATATAGATATGATTTTTTATCAAAATTGAGAGCAAATTAAGCCTAATGATAAAAAAAGCGGGGTGGCAAAATTCTTTGTCGCTTTTTTAACCTGGATAGTATAAAAATTAATAAGTGCTTGACAATCTCTAGCGAAATTGATTAAGGTACTCTAGAGGTTTAAATAATAAATAGGAGATAAGGTCAATGGAAAAGATACTAGAGAATGTGTATCTCATCCGTGCGGGAAGGTCAAATATCTACCTTCTGGTTGATGAGCGTCTTAGCCTCATCGATACGGGACTGCCAGGGGAAGAGGAGAGTGTGCTGAGGAGCATCCAGGAGTTGGGAAGATCGCCGAATGAACTAACCCATATTCTAATTACTCATGCCCATATGGATCACATGGGTTCATTGGCAGCACTGAAAAAAGCAAGCGGTGCAAAGGTCGTAGCGAGCGACATTGAAGTTGACTATATCCAGAGGGTGCGCAAAACCTGGACTATGGGGCGAGAAGGATTCGGGGGAAAGCTTTTTAAGGCAGCCCTTTTTTTTATGGAGACCTTTGTCTTTAAGTATGAGCCAACCGGTGTGGATATTCCCTGTCAAGGTGGTGAGACCATTGACTGCTTTGGTGGCATTCAGGTGATAGCGACACCCGGTCACTCACCGGGCAGCGTAAGCTACTATCACCAACAGAAAAAAATTCTTTTTACGGGTGATGCACTGAGTGGTGTATCGGATTTACGACTTCCGCCGAGGATGGGATGTACAGATTACGGTGAGGCACTCCGTTCAGTAAAGAAGCTGTCAACACTCGACTTGGAGTTTTGTCTCTTTGGACATGGTGAGCCTCTCACAGATGGCGCTTTTTTAAAACTCAAAAAACTACTGCAGGATGTAGGAGAAAAGTAAAATATCATTACCGCAAAAGCGAATATTAAAATTTATGAAAAGCCTCACCTCCCTCTTTTACTTCCGTGCGTTTTCTATTTCTTCAACTAGCCGTACTCCCATCGCGAACGTCTCCTCCATTTTCTGCGTGTACCTCTTCTCATCAACATGATGAATTAATCCCACGTAGAGCTGATCTACAACGTCTATCTCTTCAATCCTGAAATGACCCGACATCACTTCAAAGCAGGGCTCAGCAATAGATGCGTATTCTTCACCCGCACTCCCGGTGGCAATCAGTGACGCCTTCTTTTTAAAATTCTGTTTTACCCGTGCATCAGGAATGCCTATAGTGCCTTGCACCTTGTAGTAAAGGGCAAACCGTCGTTCAATAAATGCTTTCATTACCGCGGTAACGGTAAAATCATACACGGGTGAGGCTAGAATATACCCATCTGCCTCTAAATATTCCTTAAGGATACTGGCCATATCGTCCTTCAAGGGACATATACCAATGGGAAGGCCATGATTCTTATGGACGCACTTATAGCAGCCTCGGCAGCATTTGATAGTATGCTTTATGAGATTAAGCTGCTTTATGTCAGCACCTCTGCTTGCGGCGCCTTTAAGTGCGCTCTCGGTGAATTGTGCGCAGAGTCCCTTGATGCGAGGACTTCCCATAAAAGCTAGTATTCTCATGGTTCAACTCCTTTGGCAAATGAGCAATAGTATTGTAATGTTAATCACCCCTGCTTTTGGAATGAGCGACAGCATAATCTTTCTCGCTCATCAAATAACAATTCACGCCATAATAGCACATCTATCGGTTTATATTATAAGAATTTCATGCTATTTATCGACCTTAGGATTTTTAAACGCCACTCCCTGGTTCAGTAATAAATTGTGTTCAGAACCAACGTTATATTATAGAAACAGCAAGAGAAACCCCTCCCCATTATAGTATAGAAAAAAACATTACCAGACTAGAAAAAAAAGAACCCCCCTGTTAAGTAATAAGTGAGAGTAAACAACTAACAACCTTAACAGGAGGTGTACGATGGATAGGATAAATGATAACAGGCTGAAAGAGTTTCGTCAACTGAGGGCCAGGACGCGGGCGACGATCCTCCGCGCGATGGCCTTTGCGTCGCGGAACGGCACCAGTTTGCCGCGTTCTGCGGTCAGCAGTTCTGTCGTGTGCCAGTAGGGCGTGGACACTATCGCGTTGCCGGCGCCGAACGCGCTTCCTCGGCAGATAATAGCCGAGGAACGCGATTTTGCGGGTGTCAGATGGTTTCTGCATTGAAAGTTGTCTTCCTATTGCGGGCTAATTCGCCCACTCTGCCTTCTTGATAAGAACTTGCTTTAAATGTAGAGAGTATACGAAAGGCGTGATTGTATATTGATTGATAAGAACTTGCTTTTTGATGGGATAAGAATAGGAAGGTTGCAGTTGTGTGTCAAGGCAAAAACAGCAGGAAAAAATAGATAACTGGGTAGATGATGCCATGATATGAGATATAAGATATAAAAAAGACCCGAACTCTGCAGTAAGAGAAAGGGTCTTTGTTATCAATGATACTGTCAAATATTATTCTGAGAGGGGAAATGATACGCCGGGAGATAAGAACCCCTGGGGGTCAACAATCTTTTTAAGAACTTGGGCCATGGAGAAGTGAGCGGGACACTCAGTCCAGGTTCTCTTATCACGACCAACTCCCAGTGGCGCCATGCCAATCTCCTGCATAAGCCCATCAAACTGTGCCTTGATGGCTCCGACAATAGGAAGAAATTCTCTTCGGGCATAATCGACTACAAAGATTACTTCTCCCGCCGCGTTGGAGTGCCCACCCATGGCCAGGTAGGTTTGTCCGCAGCTCGCATAGAGGCGCAGGATGGGGTGGGGGTGATGTAAAAATGCTGGGTGTTCACGGGAGATCTGTTGGTAGATTTTCATACCCCGATCCATATAATCTTCGAGTTTTTCTAAAGAATCAAAGACGCCACCGGAAACAAAGATACCACCTGAGTCTGATTTTCCAGTGAAGGTTCCACAGATCTTGGGGCTGTTGCACTGCTGCCAGCCCGCCGCATTTTCTTCATGACCGTCAAGGATGGCAACCATCCACTTTGGCATTGGTACTCCACCATGTTCCTTGAGAATGCGGATGCACGCCTTTCGCTCGAAGGCAACCTTACCGGGAGTGCCCCTGAATGACATACCGATCAAATTGATGTCTTGGGTGCCTTTTACAAAGTGGGCTCCCTCCTGCCAGTGACGGCTTGAATAGAGGGCATGGGTCCAGCATCCCGGGCCCATCACCGTGGCACCGCAGGCATACTCTTTCCTCATCACCTCATACATGGCTTTGACTGCACCTTGGAGGGTGGGAAAGGTTACCCAGAGGGATGCAACCTCTTGGGGAGTAGGGAAGAAGCGAAACTCCATTGCGGTAACGATCCCATATCCTCCGTTAGCGAAGAAGGGGAGAAAGGTAAGCCCGGGACCTGGTCCGTGCGGCCAGGCGGGGCTTTTGGGATGTGCCATGGAGCCGGTTCTCAAGAGCTCTCCACTTGGCAGAGCAATCTCCATTCCACAGACGCAATTAATTCCCATGCCATCTTGGTAACCTGCCATCTTATTTTGACCGGTAAATACCTGATAGGGAACAAAGAGCGATGTCCCTGGACTTCCTCCAAAATAGGGCCGGTAGCCAAAATCCATTTCGCGAATCAGCTGACTTACCTGCAAACCCATTGCCCCTGGCTGAGCCCGAACCACCATCCGGTCTTTATCTACTTCGATCTTTTGCATGCGGTGAAAATCGAGGGTGATGCCGATACCTGGCTTGCCAGGGATAGAACCAATGAGCAGTACCGTTCCCCCACCTACCGGGTAGAGGGGTAGGTTGTGTTTTCTCGCCAGAGTAATAATTTTCTGTACCTGGGTGGTAGATGCAGGGAGCACCGCTGCCAGTGGTCGATTTTCAGGGTAGAGAGCGCCCTGTCCAAAATAGGTCATCACATCTGAAGAGTAGTAGTATCTGGTGAGGGCATCAGTACGTACCCACTCGGCTCCTACAATCTTTTTCAGTTCTTTTACTATGTCGTTCATCTGACCACCGCCTTTCCTTTATAGCCATACGCCTGTGCCACTAAGGAAGTAATGTCTATCACCTTGTAACCCTTGGGCTTGCTTCCCTGTAAATGAGCATAGCAGAATGGGCATGCGGTCACCATCACCCTTGCTCCCGTTGCCCGTGCTTCCTCCCAGCGGTTCGCTGCATACCGTTTTGCAAGCTTAGGATTGGAAAAGATAACTCCTCCTCCTGCACCACAGCAAAGTGAATTATAACCGGAACGCCACATCTCCTTTAAGGTAAGACCTACACGGGAGAGTACCTCTCGTGGAGCAAGGTATTGTTTGGCGTAGCGTCCCAGATGGCAGGGGTCCTGATAGGTGACTGTCGGGAGTTTCAGCTTTTTTACTGGTTTCTTTTTAAGCAACTCAGCGTAGAATTCAGTGATCGAAATGAATTGAGCACGACTGTTGCTGAACCTGAGAAGTACGGAGAGGCTCTCAGGGTTATAGCAGACGATCTGTTTTATTCCATGGGTTTCAAGGCGGGTGTCAATTTCTTCAAGACACTCCTCTAACACCTCATGGTAGCCACCGCTTAAAAGGCTAGCGTCAACGGGAGGGAGTGGGTCCTTACAGAAATAGCCAATTTTTTTGCCGCTCTTGTGGATTAAAAACCCTATCTCCTTTAGCTTTTCTCTATTGTTGAGGAGTGTGTGATCAGGAAAGAGGATGGTGTCAACCTTCCCTCCTTCGCTCACCTCAACAACACCATACTCTTTGAGAGCGCTGAACTGGTGACGTTCTATGCTCTTCGGCGATGCTTTAGCCTTTTGCAGGCTTTTTGGTTTTAGCTCCTCGGGAGTAATTCTCCTTAGCTCTTCAAGAATAGTAATTGCCGGGGTGTGGCGATAGCCGCGGCTGCAAAGGTCTTCGCAGTAACCGCAGAGGGTACATGAGTAGAGCATGGAGACAATATCACTATCCCACTCCAGGAGGTTGAGGCTCAAGCCTCGAGCACTATAGAGCAAGCCGGCCGGTTCGTAGGCGCTAAAGAGGGTCATCCCGGGTGGACATTGGGTGGAGAACGCCGCATTGGGAACCGCGTCTTGAGGTACCCCACGGCAGGTGCCGCATCGATTACAACAGAGTACTTTTTCGAGAAGTTCTTCTTTGGTCACTTTCATTACCTCCTCAGAGCCCTAATTTCCCAGGGTTCATAATGTGGTGGGGGTCAACAGCCTGCTTGATCGCTTTAAGTAGGTTGAAATTGGTGGGGTTATGTTTTGCCACCTGTTTTGCTATCAAAGCCGACGGTCTGGGAAACATCATGCCTTCTCTTGAGAGTGTATTGCAGATGCCTGCGTAATGGGTACGGGCTTTCTTTTCTTCTCCCTTACGATAGCGTAAATCAGGTTGCCAGTAGAAGCACCCACCAGCCTGCAGGGGAAGAAGCAGGGAGCCTGAATCCCTGGGAAAAAGGGGTGCACATTTTTTGATTTGAGTAGCGGTAGCGATAGTAACCAGGGGAGCCCACCATTGTTCCTCCTCAAAGTGGAGGGACAATCCTGTGGGGTACTTTATTTCGGAGAGAATCTTTTCCCCCGCATTTTTAGACCCTTTAAGTTGGGTGGTGAGTGATCCTCCTAGCTTACTGGCGAGCACTGAGAGGTCTTTTTTCTTGTAGGAGAGTTCATCCGTTTCAAAACCGCGTATTACTACTATCACTGTCCAGGGGGGAAGGTCAGCAGAGTTTTTTTGACCCACAAGCTCTGAGAGGTATATTTTATTGGCGGCAAAGATTTCATGGGGTTCTTCTGTGCCCATGAAAGTCTTTAGTAGCTGCAGTGTTTGAGTGATATTTTTGCAGGAAGCAAAGAACACCTGGTTGAGTGGGGTGGCGGTCTTAAGGGTTACCGCTGCGGCGGTAATAATTCCCAGGGTTCCTTGTGCCTGGCAATAGAGGCGGGCTACCTGAGCGAAAGAAACACCCCAGGAGTACTTATCGGGACGGGCCTGTGACATCGCCATCTGACCGGTAGCAAAGGGTTCACCGTCTGCCCTCCATCCCTTCATGGTGAGCATTTCCCAGGGGTGAAATTTAGGCCAACCATAGAGAGGCATCATCTCCAGGTAGGTTCCCAAGACCGAAGCCTCCTTGGGGACATCAATTGCGGTGAGCGTACGAAGCCCCGTTGCTTCACACATGTTTTCAAGCTGGAGGAAGGTAACCCCCGGCTCAATAACTGCATTGCGATTCTTGGCGTCAAAGTAGATCACCTGGTTCAAGTGTGAGAGATCAACCGCGATGGCACCCTCAACTGAGGGGAGGTGGGTGTCTTGTAAATTAGTCCCCGAACTGACGGGAACCAGGGGGATGCGGTCTCTATTAGCCTTCCTGATGATTTCCTGTACCTCTTCAGTTGAGGTAGGTCTTACTGTTTCTTGTGGCTGGTAGTCAGAAAAGAAACGTATCATCTCCCCTCACCTCCCTCCATACTTTCCTGAAGTAGTACCATGAAACTGAGCGCTAGTGCACCGTGGTGGTGATCAGCTTCCATGGTAATATTGTCCTGGTTATTGTTCATGGCTACCAAAAGAGGGGGACAGGTGCCAAGGAATAATTTGGTAAAAGTCTCTTCATCCATGGTCCATAGGCAGAATGGCTTTTTAGCTTCCCTCCTGGTAACCTGAATTTCTGACCCATCCCAGCTCACCACAATGGGGGTATTATTTTTTAGCTTGATACAGAGTAAATCCCCTTTTCTGGTGGTAGGCAATCCTTTGGGGTCAAGGTGCTGCAACCGCTCCTGCAGACCGGGATCAGTCCGCAGTACTGATGCCCACTTTTCTAAGTTGATCTCCATAGGTAGAAATCCTCCTTTTCATCAAAAAAAGGATGTCCAATAAAACTTATCGAACACCCGTTGCGAGAGGCTTTTAAGGTAACACGGTTATTTCCCATTGGTAAAAAGTAACCGGGGTGCTGTTCATACACTTTTTAAAGGGCGTGATGTTTGAATAAGTTACTGGGTTTTACTTTTCCAGTTGAGGAACTTTCTAAAATTATCTCCCATGAGCTTATGTTTAAATTCAGTAGTCAGTGGCAGGTTTATAATGTTGTCTACCATTGCCCTATACACGGGTAACGAGAGGGGAAAGTCCGTGCCATAAAAAACCTTATCGGGCATGAAGAATTCCAAGAAGCGCAGGTGTTCGAGATCCCAGTAATATTTAAACTGCATGAGCGTAGGATGGGGGATGGTGATGTCGGTGTAGAGGTTATCATGCTTCATAACATTCCAGAGCCCCATCAAGGGGTTGTTGAATACACCACAGTGAAGTTGCAGAATCTTCAAGTTGGGGAAGTCCATCGCGACATCATCTAGGTAGACAGGATCCTGGTACTTGGCCCTGGTACCTGGGAGCTCTTCCACACCGGTGTGGATTTGCACGTGCATCCCCAGTTCCTGACACTTTTCATACGCGGGATAGAGGTCAGGATTGTTAGGATAGCCGATGGTTGGGGGGTGTATCTTAATACCAGGGAAACCACACTCATACGCGGAGATCACCATTTCCACTGCTGCCTTTTTGCCATAGCGTGCATGTACCCCGCCCACTGCGGTGAAACGTCCGGGAAAGGCGTCGATAAATTCTTTCTTCACATACTCGTTGGGTACATACCACTTCCACCCGTTCTTGTTCCCTGGATAGGGATCAGTAACGCCGTGGATGCACTGGAGGCACATTGCCTCCACATTTACGCTATCCATATACTGCACAAATGTTTCGGGAGTGAGATTAGGACACTCTTCAGGCTTAGTGAGGATGTTAAAAGGATTAGGATCACCAAGAAACGCCCGTGCCCCCATCATGCTTCTTGCAACAACCGTATTACCGCACCAGAAATCAAGGCAGCCAGGTCGTTCAGTAATGCCCTTTTTCTCCAGTCCCGGATGGGCGTGGCTGTCAAACACTTTAAAAGGTTTTTGTGCCAGTATCTTTTCAATGGTTCCCTGCTGTTCAGACATACTATTCTCCTTTGTAAAATTGAAAGGCTTGCAAGCTGGCCAGCCTGCAAGCCAGAACACTTTTTTATAGTACTTTGGTCATTTCCGCCAGTTGCTCCGGGGGCACCACGTTGGGGGTGGTGGCGTAGGGCGGATTGGATACATTATTCGGATCAAACTCCCTCTTCATTGCCTTCACCAGCAGGTGTACATTAAAGAATTGTGGTCCGAGCAGGTCATACACAGGACCAAGCAGTATCACAGTTGACGATGCGCTCTTGGTTATCACCCATTCCTTGAGGTTACTGAGAAGGAACTTAATTGCTTCTGCTGCCTTTTCCGGTTCCTGCTCGGGCCAGAGGTCGGTGGTCATTAATGCGCCATAACCCTTTTCGGTGGGGCTGATCCAACCTCCATGAAAGCTGATGGGGAGGAGGTGAGTGCCTTGCCCCTCCTCTCGCATCTTTCTCTGCACACGGTTTGCCCGGAGGATTTCTTCAGCTACCGTATCGATCGAATCGAGGCACGCCGTTCCCTGATGAAAGCAGTCAGTGGGGCGACTCAAGCGCATGGAGTGGCCCACCCTGATCCAGTCATTGGCAATGCGCATCCAGACTTTGTAACGCTCCCGGTCCAGTGGATCAGGAGATGCTTCAGAGAGAAAACTGCCACCCATTTTGTGTACAATGTGTTTCAAAACTTTTTCTTCATACTCGAGCTGTTCAAGATTGGTGAGGGCGCACAGTCCTACAATGTTGTATCCATGGGGAAAGAAATCTTCGTTTGCTCCTTTGTGAAACTCCTCTTTAGTGCGGGCTGCCCAGCACCATAGGAACTGCTTGGCATTATGCTGCACCACAATGGCAAGCTCTGCCCGGGAGATTTCGTAGTGGAGGTCGCAGGACCAGCGGAGCTGCTTTTCCTCATTTTCCGGATATGCCTGCATATTTTTGGGGAAGTCAATCATGTACCATCTGATGAAATCTTTTGAGAAGTATGACTCTTTCTCCAGCGCATTTCCCTGGGTTGGAAATTCTTTAGGACCAGGCCAGGGAAACATGCGCGTAGAAATTTTGGTTACCATTCCCATGCCGCCTGCGTGCCCAAACTGTGCGCCGCGGAAAAAGCCGCGCAGATCTGGTCCCGGTCCATCATTCCAAATCCAGTCTTCCTCACTGCCTTCCTGGGCTATTGATCCACTTCTTAAAATCTCACCGTTGGGAAGCACCACCTCAAAGGCGAGGAGCTGGTGAGCCCCCAGCGCTGAGAGCCAGGAGTTGCCATACGCGCCGTGCCACTGGATATTTGCCAAAAGGGAGACTTGAGCGCCGGCAGGGGGAGTGGGAACGGTACAACCTACTCTCATTGCCTCTGCCTGAGCGGAGGCAAAGCTCACGTACGGCTCTACCACCATGTACATGTTGTTTCTGTCAATCTTTAAAATTTTATCCATCCGCTTTGGATCGATGATCACAACCCCCTTGCCCATCTGGGCTTGGCCTGGATTGGGGAAGGCACTGTTAATCATTCCTGAACCGCGCGGGATAAACACGAAATCGTAGCGATTAGCCAGTTTAATAACTGCCTGTATTTCTTCAGTTGACCCCGGCATGACCACACAGTCTGGCCTCATTTTGGTACCAAGCTGGGAGCGCTGTATGCACCCGTCAGCAGTCCACTGTACCCGCGAGTATGACTGGCAGATGATGGGATCATTGGTTACATTTTCCTTGCCTACTACATCTTGCAGTGCCCTATAGGTGATGTCTGAGAATGCCATTGTTCCTCCTTATAAAAGGGACCCACTATTTTTGTCTCATGAGCTAGGAGAGTCCTTGGTGGTATTATAAATCGAGTTTGCCGGGGTTTAGTATTCTATTGGGATCAAGTATTTTTTTAAGCTTCTTGATAGTTTCGTGGGTGTAGCCACTCCTTGAGTAGACCATCTCAGCCCAGTCATAGTATGGTCGGTAAAAAAAGGCACCGGCATTAATCAGGGTTTCACTAACTTTTCGCTGGAATACTTTCACCTGTTCTAGATCTCGCGCACTCTGGGGGTCACAGGGGATATGGAACTCAACGTGGCACACACGAGCTCTCTGTCGGGGCTGAATGTACACGCCGAGATTCCTCGTGTCTCTCCCGTACTCTCCTGCGATCTTTTTGAAGAGAGCCCAGTGTGAAGGGACTTTGTCGAGACCGCTCTCGAAGATGATTTCTAAACATCCACCCATCTGCCGTTCCTTCCAGTACACCTCACCTTCCCAGGGTGTGGTGAGTATCTTTTCAAAGCGGAGATCGGCTTCCGCTATCCCGTCCAGCCTCTCGCTGGGGGTGAAGTGGTATTGTTCCCCAATCTCTTTCACTGCCTTTTCCTCATAGCTGATACGATCTTCAGGGAAGAACTGACCCCCCCAGAGATTCAGGACGATGCAATAATTGGGTAGTGGATGTACCAGTTCAGGAATGGTGCTATTGCTTTCAGCTAAGATGGTTGCGAGGTCATAGCTATTCAGGAGAAAACACTCATGTCCGATCTCCCGCCGCTGAATGGTATAGAAGGGCATCACCGCATCTTCCAGGGTGTTAAAGGGAAGGAACACTACCTTCTGGATAAGCGGTTTGTGAAAAATCTTTATGTTCATTATGGTGATTACACCAAAGGTGCCCTGACATCCTGTTAAAAGTCTCCACCAGTCGATACCAGGTCCTCCGGTGCTGCACAGGTCAGAATTGGTTTTATCAGGAATCTCTTCAGCCGGGATGGTATCAACCGTCATGGAGCCTGTTCTTAAAAGCTCGCCTGTTCCCCATACCAGTTCCATGGTCCTAAGGGGTTCATCGCACTCAGTTTTGGTCGAGAGTACCGGTTCCCTCTCCAACACGCTAGTGATGACTGACTTGTCTTTGCGGGGGAGCAGGGGATTTAGTGGTTGCATACCGTGTTTTGCAAGTGCTTCCCTAAGCTCTCCAAAAGTAACCCCGGGCTCAATCAGTACCCACCTATTTCTGGTATCAACTCGCGGTATTCTCTTCATCTCAGAAAGGTCAAGAATAATCCCGCCTTCCTCTGGGATACCGGTGCCATAAGTTCCTGTTCCTGAACTTCGTGGGACTACTGGGATATGGTTTTCATGGGCGACTTTGAGCACTCCCTGTACCTCGCTAGTCTTTTTGACCTTGACCACCACATCGGGCATATGAGGGGGGAGCAAGCTGATATCGCAGGAATATTTTTGAAGTGTTTCTGGATCGGTGAGGATATTCTGTTTTTCTACAATTCCCGAGAGGCTGTTAATAATACTTTGTATGGTTGATGCAGGTGCGTTCATAATTTCTCTCCGGCTTATGAAGTAGTTTTTGTTTTAAACTTTTTATAAAGGCTGCGTGATTCCAATTGCTTCTTTTTTTTTAATTTTTAAGGGATTACAAAAATCAAGCTATAGGATGCATCAATGGGGTGAAAAATCCCAAAAAATAAATGAGTGCGCTCATAGATAATCAAACTTTTAATTTTATGTCAAGAGAAAAAACATGTAGTTACCTTATAAAATTATGCTTAGAATAATGGAGCACTGTGTATGTTGTATACCATAACATAGTGAGAGAAAACAGTGCAAGGGTTTTAGAAAAAAATAGGTTCACACGTTTTCCAAAGGCGATATGAGTAGAGAAGAAAAAAGGAGTGAACTATCTGGGTGCGGTTTAAGAAAGTAGTTAAAAGTGTCGGTTTAATAAAGAATTATTGATTTTTAAGCGATCATTACCTCAGTGAGAAGCACTTCATTAAAAGGTTCCTTTTAAGGTTATCTCACTATTATTTTTAATTTTTTCATAGAGCGCGGGCCTTTCTTTTTGAATCTTTTCTCGGTGTTGCAATATGGCATCCCAGAGCAATCGGGGGGCTTTATATTGACCATAGGCACCTTCCAGTATCCTGTCTTCAATCAGAGAAAAGAGATAATCCAGTTCCTCATCAGTATAGGTAGGGACAAGCGCATAGCCTTGTGCCACCCTGAGGTACTCCTCACCGTTAAACTCAAATGAGTCACGCCACCAGGTAGTATATTCTTTAAATCCGTCTTTTCTTTGTAACTCCTTATACACTGCGTTTCCCGCATGATAGCCGCACATGAGTCCGCCCTGGGTTTCCACTTCGATGTAGGCAGCGGCGTCACCTATGACCAGAACATTGCCCTGGTGAGGAACCTTCATAGGGGTCATGGCTTTTACGGTACATCCCAGTTTACTTACTACTTTTGATTGCCCAAACATGGAGGCAAGGGGGCTTTTGGTGATGAAATTTTGGTAAATGTGTTCAGGCGGGTCCTGCTTGCTTCCCATGATAACTATGTCTGCCTGATTTTTATCTTCAAGTGAGGGACCAATGATTACGGGAGCTTTCGACTGATAGGTAAGCCCCATGTGCCACTTAAGGGCTGACCTCTCGAAACCTTTTACCCCTTCAACGGTGTAGATAATGCAGAAGGCAATAGTGATGAGGGTTCTTTTCTGGTTCATGCCTAGAACTTCAGCTATCCTAGAATTAACACCATCGGCCACAATCAGCTTTTTTGCCGTAAGAATTGATTTCTTCCCCTGAGAGCTCATGTGTACTTCTACCCCATTTGAGCTATCTTTGGCATGGTAGGCAAGGGTGCTATTTCTGAATTCTACCCCGCTTTTTTCACACTTTTGCCAGAGGTCTTGAAGCAGAAATGCTTTATCAAACTTTATCGCTATTGGTCTTTTGCCCTCATAGGAAAAATGAACCTTGTGGCCACGGGGAGAGATGAAGTAGCTATCAGTTACGGTAACGGTGGTGCCCCGGTAGTCGACTGCAAAACCATTGTGGGGGAAGATAATCTTTCCTTGTTGTAACTCAATACTCTCTTTCTCATAGTTTTCATCCATTACCAGTTGTTGGCAGCAGGCACGGGTGATCCGGGATACATCTTTCCGTTTTTCAATAACTACTACCTTTACACCCAGCTTTGCAGCGGTGTGTGCTGCCATTAAGCCTGCGGGACCTGCCCCTACTATGGCAAGATCGTATGTCATTTCTTACGTCCTTCTCATCAGTTCTGGTGGGTCAATGTTGTTCCGCTTGTCTAAATCTTATATTCAAGGGTTTAAGGAGTCAAGGATTCAAGGGGTCTGGTGGGAAGTAGAAGAGTTATCAGTAATACAATTGAGAGTATGTTTAAGGTATTCAATGATATTAATGAATTGACACTAGAATCCTCGAACCCTTGAATCCTCAGCCCCTTTTTAGCAGCTTATTAGAATACGATTCTAAAATTTTACCAGGGGAGGAAGCATATGAAGCATGAAACACTCATGGGGAACTCCTAGTTTGGTCCCACCCTGGTAGAAACGATTTTCCAGGAAGGTAAACCTCACCCACTCTGCCCGCTTTTTAAACATCTCCTCTATCTGCAACGGTGAGGGTTTCATATCTTTTCTTTTTTCTACCAGATGAAAGTATGAGTTGAATATCGAGGTGGCGGCTTCGTGAAAGTATTCAAAATCCTCTTCCTCAGGTCCAAATGCAATCCCTACGCCATAGCCAATGCCAGTGAGCGTATCTTTCACCTCAAACATCTTCTTGTATCCTTCTACTATTGCTTCATACTTTTTACCATGTTTCTTGGCAGTTGCTTCCATTTCTCTCCTCACATACTCCCGATCTTCATCATAGGGTATGGTAGGATACACATCAAAGTATCCGGGGGAGTGTTCCAGCCCCTTTTCTGATACATGTTCGAAAACACCCATGAACATGGGTACCAGAGGATTTGAGGGGAAGGTTTGTACACCCAGCCACTGGATTGTGCTTTGATAATCTCTTCCCGGGATGACGACAGTAGCGAAGATGGTTGAGATGCAGGCCTTTTCAAACACCTTGCCCCTGCTCACATTGACCTCTGCTTTTCCCGCTTTGGTGGTAAACTCCCACTGTTTCGTTTCAATAGTCTTGTCTTCATTATACTTGGTAATGGTATCGATATGTTTCTTTTTTAATGCGATGAGAAATTGGTCAGTGAGCATATCAAACCTCCTTAGATTAAGTGCGAGACAATTTTTATAGTTATCTCAGTTGGTTTTTATTGTAAAGGGATAATTTAAAGTATTTTTCCCACTGGCGCTGAAGTGATAAAATATTTGCTGATTGAGTTAAGTGGGTATATAGTAAAGTTTCAGCTAAGGTTAATAGCCAAGAGGTAAGATATGAACTACCAGGATCTGCATCCTTGGAAAGTGACGCCTAAAGAGGCGGTAAAGATTCAGGTTGAGCTACGGGAACGGGTTACATTTCAGGATGCCTTCAGTGAAGTGAAAGTGATTGCCGGTGCTGATGTTGCATTTGATAAAGAGGAAGGGTGCGGGGGAGTAATAGTGTATACCTTTCCTGGATTGCAAGAGATTGAGAGAAGGGGCG
>CAYYOQ010000015.1:0-18142 GCA_964473235.1 uncultured Thermodesulfobacteriota bacterium
ACTTTTTAGAAGAAGATACCTTGTATATCCTTCCCACTTTTTTACGGGTGGAGGAAGAGATGATGTCTGCCCTCACTCGCAGTGAAGGCGGGGTGATTTTTGGGAAGAAGATTTTTACCTTCCCTCAACTGATTGAAAGGATTTATCAAGAAGTGCCGGTAACAGGAAAGGTCATCTCCCCCTCGGGTCAGTTGGTGCTTATAGAGGGGATACTCAATGAGCTATACAGGGATAAACAGGAGGGATATTTTAAATCACTGATTACTTCAAAAGCTTTTAGTAAAACTTTAAGAAATATAATAAATACTCTTAAATTATATAGTGTATCTATTGGTGAATTTAAAACCATAGTTGAGCATTGGAGTGGTGATGAAGAGAGAAAGCTCGCTGAACTTTTTACACTATATTGCTGTTACCAGGAGAGTCTTCAAAGGTATAAGCTCCTTGACCACAATGAGGTGAGTGTGAAGGTGAGAGATTTTGTCATCGATCAGCGTAATGAGATTCGGCTCTTAAGCGGGGTTCATAGTCTCAAAGTCGAGGATATCTATGATTTTACCCCCGTGCAGTTTGATCTCATTGTTGCCCTTGCCCATCGAGTGAAGCATACTGATGTTATCATTCCCTATGACCACGATCGAGTGGATATCTTTAGCTATGTTGAGAGAACCATCAAAAAGTTTGAGGGGCTTTGGGATCTCACTATAGATATTAATCTTGATTATAAACTTCGAGGTGAGGTCTCTCGAGCAAAGCTGGGTGAAATAGTTAAAAGGTATTACACACGTAATGGACAGGGTGGGGGAATTGAACCTCTCCGCATTGAGGATGAAGTGGTGGTGATTGAAGCACCAGGCATCTATCAAGAGGCGGAGGCAATTGGCAAGGAGATCAGAAAGCTTTTAGACGCGGGTGTCAAGCCGAATAAGATTGGCGTGGTTTTCAGAGATCTCGCTCTCTATAGTGAAATGATAGAGGATGTATTCCAGCGTCTCAAGATTCCCCTCTACTTTCGCAGAGGCAAGCCCCTCCTATCCAGTATGGTGGTCAAAACTATGCTCTCCATTTTTGAACTGTTAGACACCACTTTTACCCGTGATACCTTCTTAAAAATCATGAGATCAAATTATATAGATTTCTGGTCGGGGGAAGAACCGCTGTCTGGTGAGAAAATGGAGTACTATATCCTTAAAGCGGGAATCATTGATGGGAGAGGAGAGGGGTGGGAAGGGAAGTTAACCCGATTGGCTGAGCGGTATAGAGAGGCGGTGAACTCATTAGGTGAGCGTGAGGCTACCGTGAGGCTCAGGGAGGAGCAAGGAGAGGTAGAAAGGCTCAAAGTACGGGTGGAGCGGACCAAGAGAGAAATAGAAGCACTCAAAACCAGAAATACCGTAGGCGGATTGGTGAGTGTGGTAAGAAGGTTAATTCAGTTGTGGGGAGTGTATCAAAGAATTATGGGTTGCGAAGATCAAGGGATAGTGAGGCGAGATATTGCTGCCTTGGGTAAGTTTGAGGAGATTCTTGAAGAGATGCTCACCGTGGTTCAAGAGCTCGGGAGGGGAGAAGAGAGAGTCACCTATAACTATTTTCGTAATCTTTTATTAACCTTTATAGAGGAAAGCTTTATTCTTTCGGGTCGAGAAACCTTCCATGGGGTAAAGGTATTGAACCTTTTTGAGAGCAGGGGACTTGCCTTTGAGTACCTCTTCTTGGGTGGGCTTATGGAGGACACCTCTCCTGGTAGAATAGGGCAGGACCCACTTTTCAAGGATCAAGAGAAGGTACGCTTCAATCATCTGGCAGGGAAGAAGATTTTTCTCCTCACCGATGAACGGTGGGAGGAAGAACCGCTCCTTTTTTATTTGGGATTATCCTGTGCACGGGAAAGACTCTACCTCAGCTACAGCCAGGTGGATGCGCAAGGCCGCACCCTGCTGCCCTCACTCTATTTTAATGAGGTGATGAGGCTGGTAGATAACACGTCTCACGCTATCTCATCTGCGCCACGGGGGCTGGTGGTGCCAGTTCTGGAAGACTGCTTTGAGCCTGAAGAGCTTGAGAATCGACTGGCGTTCACCATCTGGAAACCCACTTCCCGAGAGGGGGAGCTAAGAGATGATACGAGGGCAGACGAAGAAGCGCTTTCCGCATTGCTATTCAATAAGCTCATTACCCAGGATCGGTTTAAAGATGATTTTAAAAAGATCTTTGAGTGTGCTGAAATAGAAAAGAGGCGGGAGCTGTTTTTATTTGAAGAAAATCTTTTGAACAGAAAGAGTAAGGCAAGTGTGTGGACAGGCGTAATGGTAAGTGATGAAATCAAGAGAGAACTTACGCACTTTTTTGAACAAGGAAAAGAACGTGTGTGGAGTCCCTCACACCTTGAAAGCTACTGTAGCTGCCCTTTTAAGTTTTTTTTAGCGCACGTACTTACAGTACTACCTCTTAAAGTTCCTGAGGAGGAGATAGAGAAAGTTGATGAGGGAAGTCTCATGCACCGGGTGCTCGAACGCTTCTATAGGGTGAGCCAGGCGGAGGGAGGTGTGCCACTTAAGGGTAGTGAAGAAGACAAAAGGCGTCTTAAGGGCATCGCGGAAGAGACCTACCAGCAGTGGGAGCGAGAGAAGTATGTGGGAAACAGAGCCCTCTGGGAGATTCGGAAAAAAAGGCTTGCTCCTCTCTGGGAGAGGTTTGTAGAAGAGGAAGCTACCTACCAGCAGGAAGAATATATACCCACCTATTTCGAATTTCTCATCGGGGATGTGGGCAGTGGTACCCACCAGATGCCGGAGCTGGTGGTGAAAAGTCTCGAGGAGAAGACGATCCTGATAGGGGGAAGGATTGACCGGGTTGATCTTGGTTCCTCTAAGGTGAGAGTGGTTGATTATAAGAATAGCAGCGGTGAATCGTTCTATAGGGATCTGCTTAAAGAAGAAAAGATGGGTGTAACCCATTTCCAGCTCCCCGTATATTTAGCAGCAGTAAAAGAATACATGGCTACCCAGCATAAGCATATCACCACGCTCGAGGGGGCGTTTTACCTCTTGAGGGGCGTAAAGAGGATGAAGCCCTATGTGATTGAAGCGTCAGACCCCTTCTTGGAAAGCGATGCCCATACGAGGGCGGAATTAAGAGCGCAGGGAAGAAAGAACCTTTTTAATCAGATAGCTGAAATCGTGCGCCAGGTACAATCTGGTGATTTTTCGGTATGTCCTCGCGCCTGTACTCTCTGTGAGTACTCTCAGGTGTGCAGGTTCATATCAGTCGAGATTAGCGAGGGGAATGAGGGTCAGGGGTGAGGGAATGGAGTTGGTGAGAAGCAATGGTGAGAGAGCGTTAAGAAGATGAGTTCAGATTACTCTCCTTATCAAGAAGCACTGTTTCAATTTAATGAGAATGTCTACCTTTGTGCTGGCGCGGGCTCTGGTAAGACGAGTGCCCTGGTGAAGATGTACCTTTCACTGATTTCGGGTACCTCTTCCTTTAATGAACCTATTCCTCTGGAGCAGATCGTGGCGATTACCTTTACAGAGAAAGCGGCAGCGGAAATGAAGAGGAGGGTGAGGGAAGCGCTTGAACAGAGGCTGGTTGAGTGTAGCGGCAAGGGTATCTGGGAAGAGCGGTTGAGAAAGCTCGAGAGAGCCCAGATAAAAACCATTCATAGTTTCTGCGCAGGGATATTGAGAGAACATGCGGTGGAAGCATCGATTGATCCTTTGTGTGGCATTTTGAATGACCATGAAGCCACCGGGGCCTTGGAAGAAATCATTCACCGGGTAGTAGTAGACGGGTTAGATGGTAAAGATTCATTGGTACATAGGCTGGTGTATCACTATGGATTCTCAGGCGGTGTCCAGAGAGGTGGTCTCAAAGATCTTCTGAGGAGGATAGGTCAGGAGGTAGGGAGTGCGGGCATGAGTGGAGATACCCTTGAGCGGTTAAGGAGAGAGAATAGTGCGAGGGCCGAACAAGTTTTATCTTCAACCATCTCTTCTGTAGAAAAAGATCTCGAATGGTTGTTGAGCCTTGCTCAGGAAAAGGCCATGAAGAAATCAAAGAAGTATTCCACTCTGGAAGAACTGCAGCGGCACTATCAGATGGTGGTGGGTATGGAGGGAGCGGTGCTCATTGAAAAGGCTGAAGCGCTTCTTCGATTGAAAGCCTACCTCAGCGGTCGTTGGCCTGCTATGGTCAGCGAGGTGATACAAAATCTTACGCAGGGTTTTTCCGTGATGAGGGAGGCATACTATCAGTTGCAGGGTGATGAGTGCGTTAAAGGGTTTCAAAAGACGCTTGAAAAGGTGATCAACTGCTACCGGGAATGGAAGGCCGATCGTGGAGTAGTAGATTTTGACGATCTCCAGGTAAAGGTGCGCGATCTGCTCAAAGGTAACAGGAAAGTGAGGCGAGAGCTTAAAAACAGATTCAGAGTGGTGATGCTCGATGAGTTCCAGGATACCAATGGGATCCAGAAGGAGATTGTTTACTATCTCTGTGAGGATTTGAGTGGTGAAGCACCTGTTACAGGAGACGATACCTACGAAGATACCATCACACTGCATCCCAAGAAGTTATGTATTGTGGGTGATCCGAAACAGTCAATTTATCAGTTCCGGGGTGCAGATGTAACGGTATTTTTAGAAATGCAGGCTGCACTGGAGGAAAGAGAAATTCAGGGTACACGCATTTTTCTCAAGGAGAATTTTCGAAGTCACAAAGGAATTGTTGAGTTTGCTAACTGCTTCTTTAACGTTCTCATGAAGGGGGGAGAAGAGAGCTATGAAATCGATTTTACGCCAGATGATCATCAGGAACACCAGCGGCCACTCCATGAGGAAGGTCCTCGGGTAGAATTGATTACCATCGCGAGGGGAGAGGGGAGCGAAGAGAAGAGAAGGGTAGAGGCGTCAGCTCTCAGCCGAAGAATTTTAGAGATGGTACAGCCTTACAGTACCGTTGCTGTCTACGAGAAGACCCAAGGGGGGGAGGAGAGGAGAAAGGCACATCCGGAGTTTTCGGACATCGCGCTTTTGTTTCGAAGATTTACCCATATTAAATTGTATGAGCATGAATTGAGACGGAGAAATATACCCTACTATGTAGTCAAGGGAAGGGGATTTTTTGGGTGTCAGGAAATTAAGGATATGATCAATTTTCTTACCTACCTTGAGGGCGAAAATGATGAGGTGGCATTAGTGGGAATACTCAGATCACCGCTGGTGGGTGTTTCAGATGAAACGCTCTACTGGCTATTGAGAGGAGTGGAGAAGGAGAAACGACCTCTCCCGTTCATGCAGTTAGAAGAATCTTATGTTAAAGTAATAAATAAAATAAATTACATAGATAATTGTAAATTAAAGTCATTTATTGAATTTTTTAACGGTTTAAAGGGAAAGAAGGATAGGCTTACCTATGCGGAGTTAATGGAGTATGTGCTTAAGGGTACTCACTATGATGCCATTATGCTTACTACCTTTCAGGGTGAACAAAAGGTTGCCAACATCCGCAAGCTGATTGAACTCTCAAGGTCCTTGAGCAAAAGAGAATCTGGTGTACTGAGAGATTTTATCATGCACCTCTCAAAACTGGTTGAAGAAGATTCTATAGAACCTGAAGCCCAAACTTCTCTGGAGAATGCGAACGTGGTGAGATTGATGACTATTCATCAGGCGAAGGGTCTAGAATTTCCCATTGTCTTCCTGCCGGATATAGGGCATACCCTGCGGCGTGGGTCTGATTATATCGTCTTTGATGAATCAAAGGGGATTGCCTTGAGGTGCTTTGATGAACACAGGGATGAATATGAATCGACCATGGTGTACCGAGAGATTACTGAAATGCGCCGCAAGAGGGATGCGGCAGAATCGAAGCGGTTACTCTATGTTGCTGCCACCAGGGCACGGGACTACCTGGTGCTCTCAGGGGAAAGGCCCGCGGGGGGTGAGCGCGAGTGCTGGAGGACATGGCTGGATCAATTCCTCGTACTTCATCCTGGGTATGTACGTGTAGTGAGGGAAGAAGAGAGTGGTGAAATTTCGCTCCCGCAGGAGCAGAGCCTCTATCTGGTTGACCAGGGGTATCAACGGCTTGAAGAGGTGAAGGTGACCAAGAGTAGTGAGGCAGAAGCGAGAGCCGATAAAATTCTTATGCAATCCTGTTGCTCCACACCGTATCCGATTGAGGCATTTTCCCTTTCCGCAACTGCACTCAGTGAGTACCTGGTGTGTCCTCGACGGTTTTACTATCTTCACTATCTGAGTGTGGATGAGAAGATGATGCATAGGTGTGAGGGTAATTGGTCAGGGTGTGGAACAAGCCATGAGCACGTGGTTACAAAGCTGAGTAGTGTGGAGCGGGGCATTCTGGTTCATTGTGTACTTGAGCACATTAATTTTAAGCTCACGAGCCATAAGAAGCGCGAACAGGTGGATACGCTCTTGCGTGCGAGAGGATACTCACTGGAGAGGAGTGACATAGCTGAGGTGAGAGAGGGGATAGTGGCATTTTTAGAAAGTGAGTTAGGCATGGCTTTGTCCCACGTGAGAGACGAGCACCTTTATAAGGAGCTTCCGTTTTGGCTTAGTGTGCGGGGGGATAGTGCTCCCCGTACCATCATTCTTCAGGGGGTTATGGATCTCTTGTTTCGGGATAGGAGTGGTGTGTGGACCATAGTAGATTATAAATATTCGGCAGGAGAGATGCTGGAGAGAGAGCGGTATAGCATACAGCTACGTACCTATGCACTCTCCGTAGCGAAACAATGTAAGGCAGATAAGGTGAGGACCCTCATCCAGGTCATAGGTGGGAGGGGTGGTAGTGTTGAAGAGTATACCTACACCAAGGGGGAGTTAAAGGATTTTGAGCAGAAGGTTATTGCCCATGTTCAGGCAATTGCCACGATAGAACATGAAGGTACTTTACGCAGGGAAGAGGCAGGGAGGAGAAGTGATTGTAGAGATATCAAATGTGTCTACGGAAGGGTGTGTACTAGCTGATGCCAGAAAGAACCACTACCTAAGCCCTGGTAGCCTCTCCAAGTCTTCAGGGGTATTAATATTGAAAAAGGAGGAGAGTGGAGGATCAAGGGGGATTATTTCCTCAGGGGTCACCTCTCTTACCTTAACCGTATTAAAAAAGCTGGTGATCTTAAGGTTATCTTCGTTGGTAATCTTTTCTATGAACTTCATGCATCTTTTAGAGTAGAGTGCGTGGAGCGGGTGGAATCCATCGTCTAGGTGAGGGATTACCACATCGTAGTGGGAGCTCACCCTGATCATATACTCAATGACCTTGCTAGTGAGCAGGGGCATATCACAGGCTACCACAAAGCTGCGGGGATAAGAGGAATAGAAGAGCCCCGTGTAGATGCCAATGAGTGAACCACGGTTGGGGATGAGATCGACCACAATTTCAGCATCGAGGTAGGCGTATGCTAATGGTTCATTGGTAACGAGTATAACCTGCCTGAACATACGCTGGAATAGTGCTACCGTACGATCGATAATTCTTTGACCGTGTATCTCTACCAGAGCTTTGTTTCTCCCCATCCTGATGCTTTTCCCGCCTGCGAGAATGACTCCGGTGATAGTGTGGGGGACACCATTAGAGGATAGATCCTCTGCGTGGGATTCAGCAGTATGCGGGGAGGACGTGGTGAGAAAGATCGTTTCAATAAAATCAGCAATGCCCTTCGTATCATTTAGGTTGAACCAGGGTACAGAGAGCTCCATGGGTGACGTGCTTACGACAGCTATCAGAGATGGGTCATCGATAGCGCGTAGCTCCTCGGGGTTATCGTGCTGGGATACCTCAATTTTGGGGTGACGGTCTTGGTAGTAGCCTTCGGAGAGGATGAGATCCTCAGTAGTGATGAATCGTTCCCTCAGTTCAGCAAGCCTCAAGTCTCGCTGGGTATCACTCACTACCGCGACCTTGTGGGGTGAAGAGATGATGGTGGTGGTTGCCCCTGCCTTTTTATGGCGCCAACTGTCCTTTCCCTCCCGATCGATTTCAAAATCGTGGACGTCATGTTTCACCGAGGCAACCCTATATCCCCGACGGGTGAATTCTTTAATAAGTTTTTCCACCAGGGTGGTCTTGCCCGAATCTGATGTACCCACGATGGAGACGATAGGAATCATAGGTAGATAAGCACCTCTATTGGGAAAGGTGTAGTGTATTACAAAACCTGAAGCGCATTCATTGCGCTAGGTTTCATTTTTAATCTATATGACCTTAACTGTCCACAGGCAGCTGAGATGTCACTGCCTTTACTTTCCCGCACCATAACGGTGAGGTGCTTGGAGACCAAGCACTGCCGGAACTGCTGTACCTTCTCATCCGTAGGTCTTTTGAATGCTACTCCTTCATGTTCGTTAAAAGGGATAAGGTTAATCTTACATCGGGTGTGCTTGAGCACTTTTACTAATTCCTTAGCATTGGTGAGAGAATCGTTTATATCTTTAATCAATATATACTCGAAGGTTATCCGCTTCCTGGGCTGAAGTGGAAGGCAGGAGGCAGCATCCAGAAGTTCTTCCAAAGGATACTTTTTATTGATAGGCATAAGAACGTTTCTCACCTCATTAGTGCTGGCATTGAGAGAAATGGCAAGATTCACCGGTAGTGCTTGTCCCAGCTTTTTTAACTGTGGTACTAGCCCTGCGGTAGAGACAGTGATGCGTCTGTGGGAGAAATTAAAGCCAAGCGGAGTAGTGAGAATGGTAAGCGCCTTAAGGGTGTGGTCATAGTTATGTAAAGGTTCTCCCATGCCCATACACACGATATTACAGGTTACCCCTTCAGGGAGGAACTCTCTTTGAATCGTGCACACCTGGTTGGTAATCTCAGAAGGGACCAGATTGCGCACCAAGCCACCTTTACCGGAGAGACAAAAGGTGCACCCTAGGGTACACCCCACCTGCGTTGAGATACAGATGGTATAGTGCTTTTTTTCAGGGATAAGCACGCTTTCTATGCAGTTCCCATCGTCTAATCCAAATAGAAACTTCAGGGTGCCATCGTGAGAGGTCAGAACCTGCTGGGGCTTCAGAGTACTCAGATAAAAATGATCTCCTAAAGTACTACGAAACTCTTTGGGAAGATCTGTCATCTCCTCAAAGGAGGATACTTTGTGATGGTATAACCACCCCATGAGTTGGCGGGCACGGTAGCGTGGTTCACCAAGAGAGGTGACAAACTCTTCTAGTTCGGGGAAGGTGAGGTTTTTAATGTCTTCTTTCTTACGTTCCTTTACCGGCATACTGAGGTCTTCTGTATGAACATTATAATGTTTCTCATGAGGGAATTAAAAATGGAGCAATTGAGGAATTTCAATTCCTCTTTTTTTTGTTGAGAGATGTTCATCTCATTCTCTTACTCTTATCACATAATGGGGCAGGGGTAAAGGATAAGGGAGTGGGTGGGGGAGGGGTAGTTACACTGCTATTTTTTATCGATTGCCGTCGGTGCGCTATGCCTATTTTCCTTTTGCAATAATTATTAGTTTGTGATAGATTTACAATAAGTGATGGTTAAAATAATTGTCTAAATAAATTGGGGAGTTAGAAATATGTCTGGTCATTCAAAATGGAGTACCATTAAGCATAAGAAAGGTGCCGCTGACGCAAAAAGGGGAAAGGTATTTACCAAGTTAATTAGGGAGATTACGGTGGCGGCGAGGACAGGTGGTGGAGATCCCGATGGTAACCCTAGGCTTCGTACGGCAATCATTGCGGCAAAAGCAGAAAATATGCCCAAAGATAATATCGAGCGGGCAATAAAAAAGGGAACAGGAGAATTAGAGGGAACCAGCTATGAGGAATCTATTTGTGAGGGGTACGGTCCTAGTGGCATTGCGATCTTGGTAGATATTATGACCGATAATAAAAACAGGACCATGGCGGAGATACGGCATGCCTTTAGTAAGTATAACGGCAGCATAGGGAGTACGGGGTGTGTGGCCTGGATGTTTGATAAAAAAGGATTGATTTCCTTTGATAAAACTAAGGTGAATGAGGAAAAACTCATGGAAGTTGCGTTGGAGGCAGGAGCAGAAGATATCAATGATGAGGGTACTACACTGGAAGTGATTACCGATCCCAAGGATTTTGAAGTGGTAAAGGAGGCACTAGATAAAAACGGCCTCACCTGCGTTTTTGCCAAGGTTACCATGATACCCCAAAACACGGTAAAAGTTGATGGTAAAGATGCAGAGCATGCATTGAAATTAGTGGAAGCGTTAGAAGATTCTGATGATGTGCAAGGTGTGTATGCGAATTTTGATATCCCCGATGAGGTACTGGAGAGAATCAGTACTCAGTGAAGGTACCCGGTTAAAGATTTCACTATCTTTACCATCTCACCCAGAGGCTCATCCCGATCAACGGCTGAGGTGGTTTGCGGTAGATGACGATTCCTATTAAAGCTATTGGGATAGATCCAGGTCTTGCTTCTACAGGTTTTGCCATTATTGAAACGCTCGAGAAACGTGGACGTGCCTGCCATTGGGGTGATATTAAAACGAGCTCTGACCACCCTTTCCCCGAAAGACTCCACAGCATTTATCGTCAGCTCTCTGAAATCCTTTCCTGCTGGCAGCCACACCTCCTGGTAGCGGAGGATATCTACGTATACAGCAAGTTTCCTAAAGCAGCCATTCAATTGGGATCGGTGAGAGGTGTAATCTATCTGGCGGCTCACCACCAGGGTATTGATATCTATGAATTAAAACCTACCGAGGTGAAGAGTGCGTTAACCGGTAACGGGAGAGCCAGTAAACAGCAGGTGGAGAGGATGGTGCAGAAGATCCTTAACATTGGTGAAACCGTTACACCACACCACGCTTCCGATGCCTTAGCGCTTGCTATTACCGGTCTCTCGAGAAGCGGTTATTTTCGCTGGTAACACCATGATCAGTTTTTTAGAGGGGAAATTATTCAAAAAAGATGAGCATCGGGTAGTGATCCTGGCCAACGGGATCGGTTACGAGGTGCTTTTGCCAGCGATCGTTCGACAGACCTTTAGTGCGAAGAAAGCAGGTGAAGACGGAGATCAGGTTGCACTTCATATCTTTTACCACCAGAGTGAGCGTCAGCCCAAGCCCATGTTGGTGGGATTTAACCATGATGTAGAAAAGGAATTTTTTGAGAAGTTCATCACTGTGGAGGATATTGGTCCTACTGCTGCGGTAAAAGCCCTGGTGCTTCCGGTGCCTAAGATTGCGCAGGCTATTGAAGAGAGGGATATTAAGACGTTGACCCAGTTGAAAGGCATTGGCACCCGGACAGCTGAAAAGATTGTCGCTACTTTGAATGGCAAGGTGGGGAAGTTTGCCCTGATGAGGGAAGAGGTGATTTCCATTACTGTTGAACCTGAGGATGTACGCAGACAGGTAGAAGAGGTTTTGGTAAAACAGCTGGGACATAAGAGGGGTGAAGCGCTTTCCATGATACAAGAGGCGTTGACGAGAAATCCACAGATCAATTCACCTGAGGAACTTTTTGAAGAGGTCTATCGAAACCAGAGGAGATAGGGAGCCGGAGAGGATGACTATAAATAAACTTGATGTCAATGAGGCGTTTGTTAAAAACTCGGCTCAGCAAGGCGATCAGGAAATAACAGCCTCTGAGTTCTGGAACCTGCGTCCCAAGAGACTCTCAGAGTACATCGGGCAGAGACAGGTGGTAGAGTCACTTGCCATTGCAATTCAAGCAGCACAACACCGGGGGGAACCTCTCGATCATGTGCTCTTACATGGTCCTCCTGGATTGGGGAAGACAACGCTCGCTCATATTATTGCAGCAGAGATGGGGATGCGTATTGTGCACACCTCAGGACCAGCGCTGGAGAAAGGTGGTGACCTGATTAGCATCCTTACCCACCTGGAGAAGGGAGACGTGCTGTTTATTGATGAAATGCACCGTTTGCCTAAGGTGGTGGAGGAGTTTCTCTACCCTGCCATGGAGGATTTTGCCGTTGACATTATCTTTGATAAAGGGGTGGGCGGTCGGAGCTACCGCTCCCGATTGGAGCAGTTTACCTTGGTGGGGGCAACTACCAGAGCAGGGCTACTCTCCGCGCCACTGAGGGAACGATTTGGCATACTCCGGCAGATGGACTTTTACCAGGTTGAAGAGATCTGCCAGGTGGTGAAACGATCTGCCTCCATTCTCCAGGTTCCCGTCGATGAGGAGGGAGGATTTGAAATTGCTCGACGTTCCCGGGGAACGCCTCGTATCGCTAATAGGATTTTAAGAAGGGTGAGAGATTTTGCCCAGGTGCGTGCCAAGGGTCTCATTACCAGGGAAGTAACCAACGAGGCGCTCGAGCTAGAAGGCGTCGATACCATGGGTTTAATGAGTCTTGATAAAAAATATTTACGCACGGTGATTCACCACTACAAAGGTGGGCCGGTGGGACTAGA
Organism: uncultured Thermodesulfobacteriota bacterium; assembly: GCA_964473235.1. Classification (GTDB taxonomy): domain Bacteria; phylum Desulfobacterota; class WTBG01; order WTBG01; family WTBG01; genus CAYYOQ01. The sequence continues at coordinate 12,428 of CAYYOQ010000015.1, forward strand.
AGCCATCGCTGCTGCCTTGCAGGAAGAATCAGACACCCTGGTAGACATGGTAGAGCCATTCCTCCTCAAAATCGGTTTTGTGAATAGAACGTCAGCGGGCAGAAAGGCAACAGAACTTGCCTACCGCCATTTAGGAATAGAGGAATCCTCTTCTCAGAAGAAGCTCTTCTAACGACACACGCTTCTTTTTTCACCTCACCCGCTCATTCAAACTATTTCTATTTGTCCCGTAACAAGTGTCTAAACAAAAACCCCTGTTTTGGTGCTATTGTCATTTCGACCCCTTCGTTTTACTCAGGGTAAATTCCAGGAGGAATCTCTGAATTTACATGAGATTTCTCAGTCACTCCGCTCCTTCTAAATGACAGCCGATGTAGTGTATGAGCGTTTTCTTTCAGACACTCATTACGAATGGTTACACCATGTGCTGGGGAAAAACCGTTTGACTTTGCCAAGGTAAGTCTGTTATTTTTTACGGGCTGCAATAGGAGTGGAGAGTTTGCTAAGGCTCTCACTGAACAATTATAGTAAGCGGGTGAGGGGGATATGCCAAAGGACAAGGGGAAGAAAAAGACTAAAGAGGTAAGGGAAAAGGTTTTGTTACAATCTTCTCTGGTGTGGGATAAGCTTACCCCTCGCGAGAGGAAGATGGTGTGCAGTTTTGCAGAGGACTACAAGCATTTCCTTAATGCAGCCAAAACGGAGAGGGAAGCAGTAGCTGAAATTGAAAGGTACGCTATAGAGCATGGTTTCAAAGGTGTAGGTGATCCTGCTGCACGAGACAGACTCTACAAAGTATATAAGCACAAAGCAATTGGTCTGGCAGTGGTGGGCAAGAGACCACTCATTGAGGGAGTGCGCCTTATCGTTTCCCATCTTGATTCTCCCCGATTGGACCTCAAGCAGAATCCTCTCTACGAGGAGGTATCGCTTGCCTTCCTTAAGACCCACTACTACGGGGGAATCAAAAAATATCAGTGGGTTACTCGTCCTCTCGCACTCCATGGGAAAATAGTAAAGAAGGATGGGAGTGAACTTGAGTTAAGGGTGGGAGAGGGAGAGGACGATCCGGTATTTACTATCTTGGATCTCCTTCCTCATCTTGCGCGTAAGGTACAGTATGAGAAAAAATTGGATGAGGCAATCGTCGGTGAAAAATTAAATGTGGTGGTGGGGAGCCTTCCCTATCCAGATGAAGAAACACAGGAGAGGATTAAACTGCAGATTCTCAACTATCTAAACTGCACCTTCGGCGTAGTCGAAGAGGATTTTATGAGCGCTGAACTTGAGCTGGTTCCGGCGGGCAAGGCACGGGATATCGGCTGGGACAAGGGTCTCATTGGTGCGTACGGGCAGGATGATCGGGTGTGTGTCTACAGCAGCCTGCGCGCTCTGGGTGAAACCACTACCCCTCAAACAACTGCGGTCGCCCTGTTCCTCGATAAAGAAGAGGTGGGTAGTGAGGGAAATACCAGTGCCAGGTCGAAATTCCTGGAAGATATGGTTGCCGGTATCTTCGCCTCGAGTGGTGTTACAATGGACGAACACACCTTAAAGCAGACGCTCATGAATTCTTACGCTATTTCAGCAGATGTCAATGGGGCACTAGACCCCGATTACCAGGAGGTGCATGAGAAGAGAAATGCAGCAAAACTGGGCTATGGGGTGTGTGTCACTAAATTTACTGGGTCAGGCGGGAAATATGCCTCAAGCGATGCCAATGCAGAATACGTGGGGATGATTCGCCGGCTTTTCAACCGGCATACTATCGTATGGCAAACTGGTGAACTGGGCAGGGTGGATGAGGGTGGAGGAGGTACGATAGCTAAGTTTCTGGCGAGCTATGGGATGGAGATTATTGATTGTGGTACCGTGCTTCTGAGCATGCACTCACCCTTTGAAATAGCAAGTAAGGCGGATGCCTACATGACCTATAAGGCGTATAAAGTTTTTTTTACAAAAGAAATACACTGACCAGTGGTGTGCGCACATCTTGTTGGTGAGGGATTACAGAGGTATGGAACATATTTTCGGACCAGTACGATCGCGACGGCTTGGCTTTTCTCTGGGGGTTGATCTTGTCCCTTTTAAGACCTGCAGTCTTGATTGCATTTACTGTCAGTTGGGACCTACGACTCATAAGACCGTTGAACGGCGAGAATATGTTACTCAGGATAAGGTGATAAGAGATCTTGAGGAAGTACTGCGACAGGATATCACCATCGATTATATCACCCTCTCCGGCTCCGGTGAACCCACACTCAATGTTCAGTTAGGTAAGATTATTGCTGCTATTAAGGAGATGACCGATATTCCGGTTGCAGTAATCACCAATGGAACCCTTCTTCACCTCGAGAGTGTAAGGGACGAGCTTAGCACAGCCGATGTGGTACTCCCCTCGCTTGATGCGGTGAGCCAGGCACTATTCAATGCGGTCAATAAACCTCACCCTGAGCTTACCGCAGCTCAAATGATATCAGGCCTCAAGAATTTTAGAAAAGTGTTTAAAGGAAAACTCTGGTTGGAAATAATGCTGGTAAAAGGTGTGAACGATTCTCCTCACGAGGTGCGCACCATGAATGAGGTGCTCTCTACCATTGAGTGTGATAAAATCCAGCTCAATACGGTAGTGAGACCAGCAGCAGATACATCCCTTACACCTCTCACTCGAGAAGAGCTTAATCGCTTTAAGGTATTGCTGGGAGAGAGGTGTGAGGTCATTGCGGAAGGTGTTGGTGAGCAGAAAACTTCTTCCACCAACATTGCAGAAAAAATCATTACCGTCGTGGGTCGGCGTCCACTCAACCTTTCTGAAATTTCAGATTCTTTAGGCATCCCTCAGGAGAGAGCGACAAAAATGCTACAGCTTTTAACGCAACAGGGTAAGATTGAATCTCTTACCTACGGTAGTGAATTATACTACCAGTTGAAACGTGAGGTGAAGCAATAGTGCACTCCGTTGATAAATACCTGTGCAGCATGTCATTACGATTAAGGATTCAAGGGGTCGAGGATTCAAGTGAAAAGCGTTCCATAGTGCGGATAAGTGATTGAGGAATTGAGGAATTGCTTATTAGTCTGCCTGCCAGCGTGCGAACTTGCACGCGTGCTCGCCTGACGTTTGATTGCAGATGGCTGAAAGCTTCTTTTCTAGCATGTGACATAAGGAATAGTGACTGGGTATGATTATTTTAAAGACACCTCAGGAAATAGAGCAGTTGAGGGTGTGTAATCAGATTGTAGCGCAGGTACTCAACAAGCTTAAAGGAATTATTACGCCTGGTATCACCACCAGGGAATTGGACAAAATCTCTGAACAGTCGATTAGGAAGCTCGGGGCGATCCCCGCGTTTAAAGGTTACCGGGGATTTCCTGCCAGCCTCTGCACTTCGGTGAATGAACAGATTGTGCATGGTATCCCCGATGGGAGGAAACTTAAGGGAGGTGATATTATCAGTCTTGACCTTGGCGCAAAGGTTGGTGATTTTTACGGGGATGCAGCGATTACCATGGCGGTGGGGGACATAGGAAAAAGGGCAGAAGAATTGCTCAAAGTTACCGAAGAAGCGCTTTACAAGGGAATCGAGCAGGCGGTGGTGGGGAACAGGTTATCTGATATCTCACAAACCATTCAATCATGGGTTGAGCGTCACGGGTTCTCAGTGGTGAGGGATTTCGTGGGACACGGGATAGGTAAGGACATTCATGAGGAACCTCAAATACCCAATTTTGGAACCCCTGTACCAAATTCCCGGCTTCAGGAGGGAATGGTGATTGCCCTTGAACCCATGGTGAATGAAGGCAGTTATGAAGTTACTATACTCCCTGATGGGTGGACTGCGATTACTACTGATGGGAAACTTTCTGCTCATTTTGAACATACCATTGCCGTTACCAGCAAGGGACCCCTCATTTTAAGTCAGTGGAAGGTATAAATAAATTTCAAAATCCAAGCAGCAAATCATAGGATTTTGGAATTTGCTATTTGGGATTTGGAGCTTTAAAGTTATAATCAGTGGGTGAACGACCCTTTAACACGACATCGGTTGTCATTTCGAAGGAGCGAAGCGACTGAGAAATCTCATGCACATTCAGGAATTTCTCCCGGAGTTTACCCTGAGCAAAACCGAAGGGGTCGAAATGACGATATAGCCAAAACAGGTGTTTTCGTTCACCAACTAACTATCATTCTTTATTACCACTAGGGAGATCGAGTATGTCGTTACGAGAAATTATTGTCTATCCAGATCCTGTTCTGAGGAAGAAATCAGCGTATGTAGAAGAGGTTAGTAAAGAGATAACGCAATTGATGCGAGATATGGTTGAAACCATGCATGCCTCCCGGGGCGTGGGACTGGCTGCGGTTCAGGTGGGTGTACTCAAACGGGTGATTGTGGTAAATGTAGGGGAGACGTTACTTGCGTTAGCTAATCCGGAGATTATTGGGGGTGATGGTGAGGTGCAAATGGAAGAAGGATGTCTCTGTCTTCCTCAAGTATTGGTTGAAGTAATGAGGAAAGAAAAGGTGAAGGTAAAGGGTCTTAATGAGAAGGGTGAGGAGGTAGTCATTGATGCAGAGGGACTACTGGCGAGAGCACTCCAGCACGAGATGGATCACTTAGATGGTGTGCTCATCATTGATAAGGTATCAAAGTTAAAGAGGGAATTACTCACCAGTAAGCTTAGAAAAGAAGCCAAAGAACGCGCAATAGCAAAGAAAAGCTGAATATTACATGGCTTGCAGGCATGACAGCTTGCAAGCTTTTAAATGTAGTCGTGTATCCTGCATCGTGAATCGTGCATCATATTTTGTTTGGAATTTGGTATTTGGTTTTTAGAATTTAACTCGCTATGCCTGAGCTTCCAGAAGTAGAGACTATCAGAAGGGGGTTACTTAAGACAGTAAAAGGAAAAAGAATCAAAGCCATCACCATCTTGCTTCCTAAAATGGTGAGGAGACATGCCTCGCCGAGTGAGGTGACCCGGAGAGCACGGGGAAAAGTAGTGGTAGATATAAGGAGGAGAGGAAAAACCCTCCTCTTTTTTTTGGATTCAAGAGATGTACTCATTTTCAGATTGGGGATGACTGGGCAGATGTTGTGGAGCCATCCCAAGGCTATGCTTAAAAAAGATAAGTATACCCATGTCATCATTGATTTCGGCAAGAGAGAAAGGATTCTTTTCAGGGATATGAGGCAATTTGGTGAGGTATATATTACTACAGAAAGTCACCTTGAGAAAGTACTTGCCATGGGTGCAGAGCCACTTGAGGAAGGTTTTTCTTTGGGGACTCTTACACAGATTACCTCTTCCTCTATGAGAATCAAGCAGCTTCTAATGGACCAGAGAAAGATAGCTGGTATAGGCAACATCTATTCTGATGAAATATTATTTGTTGCAGGGATTCATCCTTTAAAGCCAGCCGATGCATTGAGGAAGAAAGAGCTGTTGCTACTCCACCGCGCGATAGGTGAAATACTCACCGAAGCTATTGCACGCAAGGGAGATACTATCGGACAGTACCGGGACCTCTTTGGTGAGAGTGGTGGCTATCAAGAGGTACACCGGGTCTATCAAAGGAGTGAGGAACCCTGCTACCGTTGTGGCTCATTGATTCGCCGCATCAAGCTTGCCGGTCGTAGCTGCCACTTCTGCCCCAGTTGCCAGAAGTAATATCATCAAAAATCTTTACTCATTTTCCTTTAATAAACTGGA
>CAYYOQ010000016.1:0-548 GCA_964473235.1 uncultured Thermodesulfobacteriota bacterium
AAGTGGACCAGCGATTTTTACTTGCCAAAATTCCTGATTTAATATAAACAATAATAGTAACGAGGAAGAGTTGTTAAAAACCAACATTCCTTTCCTCCACAAGAAAGGAGACTATGATGAAATTAACACGAAGAGGCTTCTTGAAATTTTCTGGAGTTACTGCGTTAGTCAATGCTGTTGGGTTGAGCCTGGAAAAGGTGAAAGCCTATGCGGCAACGACCAAGATTCGCTACGCAAAAACAACCACTACCATCTGTCCATACTGTTCTGTCGGGTGCAGCATCGTCGTCCACACCCGAAATGGCAAGGTCGTAAACACCGAAGGTGATCCCGATTCACCCCTCAATCGGGGAAGCCTCTGCAGTAAGGGTATGTCCCTTTACCAGATTACCCATAACAATCCTAACCGTCTCAAAAAGCCTCTCTACCGAGCGCCCAAAAGCACTCAATGGGAGGAAAAATCATGGGACTGGGTACTGCACCGCTTAGCACAGAACATCAAGAAGAGCAGGGATGAGAGCTTCAAGGAAACAAATGATAAGGGGCAG
>CAYYOQ010000016.1:558-17602 GCA_964473235.1 uncultured Thermodesulfobacteriota bacterium
CCAAGGGAGCGTCGAGCTACCAGATTGCTGTCAATGATGCCCGGCTTAAAAAGGTCCGTTACCGCGCCCCGAACGCCGCCGCCTGGAAAGAAGTCGGTTGGGAATGGGCCCTCAACAAGATCGCAGCCAACATCAAGAAGAGCAGGGATGAGAGCTTCAAGGAAACAAATGATAAGGGGCAGGTAGTCAACCGCACTGAAGGTATTGCCTCTGTCGGGAGCGCCGCGCTGGATAATGAAGAGTGCTTTGTCTATCAGAAATTCCTGCGCGCCCTGGGACTGGTGTACATCGAACACCAGGCACGGATATGACACTCCGCAACGGTAGCGGCTCTGGCAGAGTCGTTCGGACGCGGCGCAATGACTAACCACTGGATTGATTTCAAAAACAGCGACTGCATTCTGGTCATGGGCAGTAACCCTGCTGAAAATCACCCGGTATCATTCAAGTGGATCATGGAAGCCATTGAGAAGGGAGCGACGCTCCTCTGTGTTGATCCCCGGTTTACGCGGACCGCCGCAAAATCACATCTCTACGCACCCCTGCGATCGGGTACCGACATCGCGTTCCTCGGCGGTATGATCAAACATGTTCTTGATAATAATCTCTATTTTGAAGAGTATGTGAGGGACTATACCAACGCATCCTTTTTGGTTAACCCTGATTTCAAACTCCCTAATGACAACGAAGGGGTTTTCTCTGGTATTACCGGTACTAAGACTAATGAGGGCTATGTGAGCGGGAAATACGACAAGACCACCTGGTCGTTCCAGAAGAACCCTGATGGAACAACTAAAAAGGACATGGCCATGCAGGATCCACACTGCGTGTTCCAGCTCCTGAAAAAGCATTTCTCCCGGTACACGATTGAAAGGGTCGTTGCAATTACGGGCACGCCGAAGGAGAAGCTTCTTGAAGTATACAAAGCATATACGATAACAGGCAGACCCGATAAGGCAGGCACCATCCTGTATGCCATGGGCTGGACACAGCACACCGTAGGCGTGCAGAACATCCGGGCAATGTCCATTATTCAGATGCTGCTTGGCAACATGGGGATGGCAGGCGGGGGCATTAACGCCCTGCGAGGTGAGTCAAACGTTCAGGGCTCAACGGACCACGGGCTGCTATTTCATATCCTGCCAGGATACCTAAAGGTACCCACGGCATCGCAGACCACGCTTCAGGCCTACAATGAGGCGAATACCCCCAAGACCGACGATCCCAAAAGTGCCAACTGGTGGGGAAACTTTCCGAAATATTCTGCAAGCCTGTTGCGCTCATTTTATGGCATGAACGCCACGCTTGATGAGGCCTACGGCTATATGCCCAAAATCGATGACAGTGCAAACTATTCCTGGCTGCCAATCTTTGACAGGATGTACAAAGGGCAGTTTACAGGCTTTTTTGCCTGGGGACAGAACCCAGCCTGTAGCGGTGCCAACGCCAACAAGGTGCGCAAGGCCCTGGCAAAGCTTACATGGCTGGTTAATGTCAATCTCTTTGACAATGAGACTGGCTCATTCTGGCAGGGCCCCGGTATGAACCCCGAAGAGATCGAGACCGAGGTCTTTCTGCTACCCTGCGCGGTCTCCATGGAGAAGGAGGGGAGCATTACCAACAGCGGTAGATGGATGCAGTGGCGCTACAAGGCAACCGATCCTCCGGGAGAGGCAATGCCCGATGGTGAGATTATAACCGAGCTTTTTTATCTGGTTCGGGAGCTCTATGAAAAGGAAGGAGGGACATTCACTGACCCGATTTTCAAACTGACCTGGGATTATGGTTTCAAGCTCCCCACTGGAAGAATCAAACAGTGTAATCCCCATGCGGTCGCAAAAGAGATCAACGGCTATTTCCTGCAGGATGTTGAAATCGAAGGTAAGCTCTACAAGAAAGGCACCCTTGTCCCCGCCTTTAAATTTCTGCAGAGTGACGGTTCGACATCCTCAGGATGCTGGATCTATTGTAATTCCTACACTGAAGAGGGCAATAAGGCAGCGCGGCGCGGCACCGCTGATCCCTCCGGCATTGGATTGTATCCCGAGTGGGCATGGTGCTGGCCGGTCAACCGCAGGATTATCTACAACCGTGCCTCGGTCGACTTGAAAGGAAAACCATGGGCACCTGAGAAGGCAATCCTATGGTGGAATCCGGTCGCGGCTGCCTGGGAAGGCGATGTACCCGACGGTCCTTGGCCTCCGCTTGCAATAGAGGGGGGCAAGTATCCGTTTATCATGAAACCCGATGGTCTGGGCAGCATCTTCGGCCCGGGGCTTGCCGACGGTCCTTTCCCCGAGCACTACGAGCCACTGGAATGCCCCATTGAAAAGAATCTCATCTCGCCCCAGTTTGTCAATCCCACCATTAAACGATGGGAGAAGGACGGAGTTCCTGAACTTGACCTCAGGGCAACCTGCGATCCGCGTTTTCCCATTGTCTGCACGACCTATCGTGTTTCAGAACACTGGCAGACAGGTGTTATGACCAGATGGACGCCGTGGCTTCTTGAACTGCAGCCCGAGATGTTCGTTGAAATGAGCAAGGAGATCGCAGAGCTCAAAGAAATCAAGAATGGTGATAAGGTTATCGTCAAATCGGCCCGCGGTGAGGTGAATGCTGTGGCGATAGTAACGGCACGGTTCAAGCCATTCACCATAGCGGACCAGATCGTACACGAGGTTGGCATACCGTGGCATTATGGTTGGCGTTACCCCAATCCTGAGTTGAAGGAGCTGCGGAGCGCAAATCTGCTCACGCCAAGCATAGGGGATCCCAATACCATGATACCTGAGTCCAAGGCTTTTATGGTTGATGTCATCCGGAAGGAGGGCTAGGAAATGAAAGAGAAAATAATGCTTGTTGACGTTTCAAAATGCACCGCCTGCCGCTCCTGCCAGGTTGCCTGCAAGAACTGGAACGAGCTGCCTGCAGACCAGACGGAAAACCAAGGTAGTTTTCAGAATCCTTCCAACCTCAATCCGCACACCTATACACTGATCAGGTTTCAGGAAGTTGAAGAGGGCAGCAGAGGAATTAAGTGGCACTTCCGCAACGATAAGTGCTATCACTGCACTGAACCTGGATGCATGAAGGTCTGTCCGGTTCCGGGATGCATCTTCAAGACCCCTGAGGGTGCGGTGGTGCTTGACAGTGCAAAATGTATCGGCTGTAAATACTGCTATCATGCCTGTCCTTTCGCAATTCCGCAGTTTGACGATGCCACAGAGAAAATGTATAAATGCACCTTTTGCTATGACCGTCAGGCCGAAGGTCTTATTCCGGCCTGCGCCAAGGCATGTCCGACTGGCGCGATAACCTTTGGCGACAAGGATGACATGATGAGTGCTGCATATGCGCGGGCAAAAAAACTTGGGGGAGGTGCGACTGTGTACGGCGACAGGGTTCTGGGCGGCACCCACGTAATGTATGTACTTACCGAGCAGCCGTCAGTGTATGAAAAGCTCCCCGTAGATCCAAAGATATCGCTTTCGGTTGTTCTCTGGAAGGATCTCTTGAAACCTCTTTCAATGTTCAGCCTGCTTGGGGGCATCGGCGCGAGCCTGCTCTACTATATCACGAAAGGTCCAAAACGACCCACGTTCGAAGAGGGAGGTGAAAAACATGAATAAGGTCACACATTCTGGCTACGAACTGATCGAGGTAACAACCGCCTTTGAACGGATCGTGCACTGGCTATTCGCCGGCAGTTGCGTGCTTCTGTTCATCTCCGGGTTTGGTCTAATGTTTCACTGGATGAGCTTTATCGCGACCCTGTTTGGCGGGTATTATGCGCTGAAATACGTCCATAATTTTTCGGGGTTGTTGTTTGCACTGAGTGGTCTATTTGCCGTGATCGTCTGGTTTCAGGAAGGTGCGAGATTCACCCAGAACGATATCCGATGGTTTTCAAAAGGCGGTGGCTACCTCTGGACCAAAGAAGGGGTTCCAGAGTCAGGCAGGTTTAATGCGGGCCAGAAGCTCTACTATGTACTGAAGGCAGTCACCTGGGTACTCATGTCCCTCACCGGCATTATCATGTGGTTCCCCTTTCTCTTCGGCCGGTTTCTGGTGACGCTGTGTTACCCGATACATGTGCTGTGTGTCGCGGTGCTCGCAGGCTCGGTCATCATTCATCTATTTCTTGGTACCGCCGGCAATCCCGGCACCATCCAATCGATGCTCACTGGCAGATGTACCCGTGCCTGGGCAAAACTCCAGCATGGAAAATGGCTGAAAGAATATGATGAAAAGCACCACGCCTAACCTTTCGTTTTAATTTTTAAGATACTTGGTAAATCGGAGTAACTACCCGCTCTGGCTTTATGGTCTTTTTCATATAGAATCTTTAAATATATTGTATGAGCAGCACGGAGGGAATGGACAACCTATCAATACTGACAACTTCATAAAAAGTCAAATTTTTCCTCCCCTGGCCGGGCAAGCCGCCAGGGGAGAAGGTTAGGATGAAGGGTGATGAGATGAATGTCCCCCCACCTCAATCCTCTCACCCTGTCGAGGCCGAGGAAGAGTGAGTTGAAAACGGTTAAATTTCAAATATCTTTCTAGACTTTTTTATGAAACCATCAATAACTTACTTTATGATAAAGATACACCGCATTACCACAATGAGAAATATCAAGATTTTGTTTTTTCTACCCTTGCTTATCGCACTTTTTACGGCGGGTGCGACATCCGCAAATGGCCAGTCAAAAAAGATTATCAACCCCGGCACTATAGTGCCCCCCCTGAGCTCTGACTATGAACTTTCCCCGCAGGATAGATTGTACCTCGGCGTAGGTCAAAGTTTCTTCACCTTCCTGAGAAAAAAACCTTTCAGCGTACAAGAAATCGCTGCTGAGATTGTGGTAATAGAGTTTTTCAACAACTATTGTACCTCATGCCAAGCACAGGCACCGGTACTCAACGCCGTGCAGACACAGATCGCGCAAAACCATGCGATCCGTAACAAGGTGCGGTTCATTGGGATTGGAGCGGGCAACAACAGCAGGGAGGTCGAGCGATTCAAGGCGGAAAAGCGCGTGCCGTTTCCACTGATCCCCGACCCTGATTTTGCTCTTTATAACGCAATAGGTGATCCAGGCGGGACCCCTTTTATCATTATTGCAAAGAAGACCAGCTCAGGGCTGACTGTTGTCTCAGTCCACATGGGACTGATCAAAGAAGCTGGGTATTTTGTGCAAAGGATAGAGGAGGCCGCGCTTACCGATACGAGCAAATTGGTATCGGTCGCATCAGCCGAAGCCGAGCCATCAGAGGATCGCGTGCTTGTACTTCCGGTATCAGATGAGATACTGCGTGAAAAGGTAAAGGCGAGCATGCGTGCCTCCTGTATCGGCTGCGGCCAGATCACTGAGATCTTGCGTCTAAGCCTTGCAAACGAAACAGTGGTATATCGCGGTGAATTCAGCAGCGGCGGGGCACACACTATTCTCTTTTCCCAGATAATAAGCAGAAAGCCGGTCTGTGACGTATGCCATGGGATTCACTTTATTGTTACCTTTACTGCAGAGGGCATTATTGCCGATTTTACTCAGATTCACATAACCAAGTATGGCAATGTTCTCTGGAATGATCAGGATATCGCGCATATACGTCAGAAACTTGTGGGTAAATCAATTAGTAGAAAGCTTCAGTTCAACGCTGAGGTCGATGCGGTATCCACTGCTACGATTAGTTCTGCCTTAATTTTTAACAGTGTTAACAATCTGCAGTCTGTTTTTAGGGAACTAGAGAAAGGAAATACTCACTAAAAAGTTTGCCATCGCGAGGAGGATAGGTGAGAAACCAATCTTTTAGGTTCACCCATCTGCCTCTTTCAACTTTGAGCTACAAACATCAGCTGAACGGTGACTCATACCATGCAGGATCACCATTGAGGATATCCATCTAGGGGGTGGGTTTCCGACTCTTTATCTATACTCTTGCCACATCTCACCATCTCAAAGATATCGAGACTTAAAGCTTGTAGGTGCTGCTTATGCTTAAGAGCTTTTCACCTTCTTCTCTCTTCCCCCTTTTGATCACATCTCATAAATCTCATTTTTCTCATTAGCTCACTCTGTAGGGCGGAGAGGTGATCTATTTCCAGTGGCTTTACCAGTGCTTTAATACGAAATAGATCCTGACTGCGTAAGCATGTTTAAAAGCTGGTCAGCATATACTCCTATTATGCGGTGTTTAAAACTCCATCCACACTTTCTCAAGGAATTTTCTTCAGCTGTATCACCTTGCGTACGATATCGTTCAACTGACTCTGGTTAAGGAACTGATCAGTGTAAAGATTGAGTTGTCTAAATTGTAAAATAATGCTAACAAATACTTTATAAGGTAGTGTAAATAATCAGTTGTAGGTTCGCGGTATGCATGAGTACAGTCTTGCCCAAAGTATTATGCAGATAGTGTTCGCTGAGGCAGCAAAGGTGAGCGCACGAAAAGTGACAAAAGTCACCCTTACCCTTGGTGAGCTCGCAGGGGTGCTTCCTGATTCACTATCTTTTTGTTTTGATCTTGTAACCAAAGGTACCATCGCAGAAGGGGCGTTACTCGAAATAGAGAAGGTTCCTCTTCAAGGATATTGCCCTCACTGTGAAAAGGCCTTTTTCATTATAAATCACCAGTACCTCTGCGATCAGTGTGGGAATGGCAGCATAGAGCTTATTTCGGGCCAGGAGCTTCAGGTAAGCCATTTGGAGATAGAGGATGAGACAGATTGAGGTAAGAAAAAATATTCTGTCTGCCCATGAGCAGATCGCCCAGGAGAACAGGGAGCTGTTCAGAAAAAAGGGAATCTTTGTACTTAATCTGATGAGCAGTCCAGGAGCAGGAAAGACCACGTTGCTTGAGCGCACGATCGAGCTGCTCAAGGGCACCTTCAGCATAGGAGTGATAGAGGGAGATATCGCAACTTCATATGACGCAGAACGTATCGGTGCCCATGGGGTTAAGGTGGTGCAAATCAACACTGGGGGAGCCTGCCATCTGGATAGTGCAATGATTAAGAAGGCACTTGCAGAATTTAGTGAGATGAAGCTCGATGCACTCATCATTGAAAATGTGGGTAACCTGGTATGTCCTGCCGAATTCTACTTAGGCGAAGATGCGAAGGCAATGATTCTCTCAGTGACTGAGGGAGAAGATAAGCCTCTTAAGTATCCTCTGATGTTTAGAATATCACAAGCCCTTGTCATAAATAAGATCGACCTCCTGCCCTACCTTGAGTGTCGTATTGAGCGGATAGTGAAAGATGCGAGGAGTCTCAACCTCGATTTGAAACTATTTGAAATCTCCTGTACCACGAGGGCTGGCTTGAGTACATGGAAGGAGTGGCTGGCAGAGGAAATTCACAAGAAAAAAGTTCAATCGGCGGACAATGAGTAGTATGCTAAGGTTACCCGTGCAAGAACTCACCCGACGCAAGATTACTATTGAGGGTATCGTCCAGGGGGTTGGGTTTCGACCTTTTATTTATAATCTTGCCTGCACTCATACTCTAAAAGGGTATATCCTCAACAACCCTCAAGGCGTGCTGATCGAAGTTGAGGGAACCTGCAGCAATGTTGAACAGTTTCTCAAGGATATTTCAGAAAGGCTTCCCCCGCGCGCACGCATTGTGAGCATGAGGGAAGAAAAACTTCCCCCTCTTTATTTCAAGGATTTTGAAATAAGGGAAAGCGCTGTTGAAGAGCAGCGCACCGCACTTATCTCTCCCGATATCGCCATCTGTGAAGAGTGTCTGAAGGAACTTTTTAACCCCGCGGATCGCAGGTACCGCTATCCTTTTATTAACTGCACTCATTGTGGCCCCCGCTACACCATCATTGATGATATACCTTATGACCGCCCCACTACCTCGATGAAACTTTTTCAGATGTGTGAGGAGTGTCAGAGAGAATATGATGACCCCTCTCACCGAAGATTTCATGCCCAGCCCAACGCCTGCTGGCAGTGCGGACCGTGGGTTTCCCTTGTTGATAACAATAATCAGAGAATTGATACAGAAGACCCCATTGGCAAGGCGATTGAGCTGCTGGCGCAGGGTTGTATCATTGCCATTAAAGGTTTAGGAGGATTCCATCTGGCGGTAGACGCAATCAATGATCAGGCGGTGCGAAGGCTACGAGCGCTGAAGCTTAGGGAAGAGAAACCTTTTGCGATCATGTCGCCAGACCTGGATACGATAAGCACATTTGCTCTACTCGGTCCCGAGGATGAACATCTCTTAATGTCTCCTGCAGCCCCCATTGTGCTTTTACCAAAAATTGAGGGATCCACTCTTTCACCACTGGTAGCACCTCATAACCCTTGTATTGGGATAATGCTTCCCTATACTCCCCTCCACCACCTGCTCCTTAAGGGCAATTTCACTGCCCTGGTGATGACCAGTGGTAATCTCAAGGATGAACCCATTGCTATTGATAATGATGAAGCCTTGAAAAGATTAGGAAAAAGTGTAGATTGTTTTCTCCTCCACAACCGGGATATTTATCTGCGCAGTGATGACTCCGTTATTAAAACTTACACGCTCCATGGTTCAAGGAGGGAACTCCCCGTGAGGAGGGCACGGGGGTATGTACCCTTTCCCGTTTTTGTGGGAGAAGAGATGCTTCCCCTCCTCGCGGTAGGGGGAGAGATGAAAAACACTCTTTGTCTCACCCGAGGTACGACCGCCTTTTTAAGCCAACACATTGGTGAGATGGGATATCGTGACACGTATGAGTTTTTCCTTAAGACCGTAACCCACATGAAACGGATTCTCACGATAGAACCACAGGCGATTGCCTGTGACCTCCACCCGGGGTATACCACTACCCACTATGCCCATGCGCGAAAAGAGCTTCCAGTTATTGAAGTACAGCACCACCATGCCCACATTGTGAGCTGCTTAGCAGAAAATGGAGTGAGAGACAAAGTACTCGGGGTTGCCTTTGATGGTACGGGGTATGGTGCTGACGAGACGGTATGGGGTGGAGAGTTTCTCCTTGCTGACTATGCCTCTTTCAAGAGAGTTGCCTACCTTGTACCCCTCCCTCTCCCGGGAGGTGAGCAGGCGATTAAATACCCTTGGAGAATGGCCTTAAGCTATCTTGCAACCTTTTGTGCAGATGAAATGGAAAGGTGTAACCTGGAGGTGCTTCGTAAAAGAAGTGTTCGTGAAAAAGAAGTTGTGGTAAATCTTATTAAATCCTTTTTCAATTCACCTTTGACTTCCAGCATGGGAAGGTTGTTTGATGCAGTATCTGCGTTATTGGGTATTTGTGAGCATTCAAGGTATGAAGGTCAGGCAGCAGTGGAATTGGAGATGGCAATGGAAGGTGATACTGATGAATACTACCCTTTTCTCTCACAGCGCAAAGGGGAGTGTCAGATAATTGATCCTGCCCCTCTCATCAGGGGGATTCTTGTGGATCTCAGGGAGAAGAGGACATCGGGGTACATTAGCTCAAAATTTCACAATAGTATCGTCACTATGATTGTAGATATCTGTTGTGCATTAAGAGAGCAGTGGAAGATTACTAAAGTGGCCTTAAGCGGTGGCTGCTTTCAGAATACCTACCTTCTCTGTAAAAGTATCACAAAACTTAAAGATAATGGTTTTGAAGTTTTTGTTCATCACCAGGTACCTCCCAATGACGGAGGCATTGCCTTGGGTCAAGCCCTCATTGCCAATGAACTATTGAAACATCAATAGGAGAGTACCCTATGTGTGTAGCCGTTCCCCTGGAGGTAGTAGAGATTAAAGAGAATTATGCGAAGGTGCGTATCGGTGAAGCGGTGCGAGAAATCTGTCTTGATTTAATGGAGGGGGTAGAAGCGGGGGATTATGTGCTGGTGCATGCAGGATTTGCCATTGAGAAGCTTGATAAACAAGAGGCAGAAAAGACGCTCGCACTCTTTAAAGAACTCGCTCATGAAGTATCTTGATGAATTTAGAGAGAGGGAACCTTTCCACGCACTCCTCTCTAAAATAGCCTCCTTTACTCTCCACACGACTATCATGGAGGTGTGTGGTACCCACACCGTTTCAATCTCCAAGTCGGGAATCAGGGGCTTGCTGCCCTCTACTGTCCGGCTCATCTCTGGTCCTGGGTGTCCTGTCTGTGTCACTTCACTAGAGGATGTAGATAGGGTTATCATGTTGGCAGAAGAAACAAGGAGCACCGGGAGGCATACCATCGCGAGTTTTGGTGATATGATGAGGGTGCCTGGTACTCACTCAACCCTCCTTAAGGAAAGGGCCAGGGGATCTGACATCAGAATCGTATACTCTCCTGTTGACGCGCTCACCCTGGCGAGAGGGCATAAGGAGAGAGAAGTTGTTTTTTTTGCAGTGGGCTTTGAAACAACCGCTCCGTCTGTTGCTGCCACTGTCCTTCAGGCACAAAGAGAAGGGATAGAGAATTTTTCCCTTCTCTCTCACCACAAACTCATTCCCCCGATAATGGAGGTGCTCTTAAGTGATAAACACCTGGTCATCGATGGGTTTCTCTGCCCAGGTCACGTTTCGACCATCATTGGTACCTCAGCCTATCAGCAGATGGTTGATCGCTACCAGAAAGGATTTGTCGTCAGCGGTTTTGAACCTTTGGATATCATCCTCTCCATTTACTGGCTGCTATGTCAGCAAAGAGATGAAACACCTAAGGTGGAGATAGAGTATAGCAGAGCAGTTCATCCACAGGGAAATACTAAAGCGCTGCACATACTTAATCAGGTCTTTGAAGTTACCGAGGCTTCTTGGAGGGGATTTGGGATAGTTCCTCACAGTGGCCTTTCCCTCAGGGATGAATTTGCACACTATGATGCAGTTAGAAAATTTGACCTCCCCAAATCACACGCGGTGGAACCAAAGGGATGTCGATGTGGTGAGGTGCTCAAAGGGATACTTAATCCCAAGGAGTGTCCCCTTTTTGCGACGCGTTGCACCCCTTCAGAACCGATAGGAGCCTGTATGGTGTCCTCAGAGGGGACCTGCGCGGCATACTATAAATATGAGAGGTAAAGATTTTGGGTTGACTATGGTTAGACGGCTGTGATAACGCAGCTCGTAAGTGTGGAGCGAAAAGAGGTCATAGCTTACACACCATAGTAACGCGACCGAATAACGAATTAAGAAACTAGCAGCGTAACTAATTCACCACTAGCGGCTTACCATCAGGGAGTTTCTATGGAAGAACGTATTCTCTTGGCTCATGGCAATGGAGGGAAGCTTACTTCACAACTTATTGAAGAGTGCTTTCTTCCCTATTTCCACGATCCTCTCCTTCACCAATTAAATGATCAAGCTATCTTTGATCTGGAAGGTTATCGTATTGCCTTCACCACCGACTCCTTCGTAGTTGATCCGCTATTTTTCCCGGGGGGAGATATTGGAAAGCTCGCGGTGTACGGAACGGTAAATGACCTTGCGGTGGGTGGGGCAACCCCGCTCTTTCTGAGTATCGGTTTTATCATCGAAGAGAACTTTTCCTTCGAAGACTTAAAAAAAATTTCTTCCTCTATAAGCACTGCAGCTCAGGAAGCCAAGGTGCGGATTGTCACCGCGGATACTAAAGTGGTAGAGAGGGGGGCATGCGACAAATTGTTTATCAATACTTCCGGCATCGGAATCGTCAAAGAGGGAGTAGATTTCAGCGGCCATAACGCTCAGGATGGTGATAGCATTGTGCTCTCTGGTGATATTGGTGACCATGGTATTGCCATTCTTTCTTCACGCAGGGGGATTGAATTTGAAACCACCGTCAAAAGCGATTGTGCACCGCTTAACCTTTTAGCGAAGGAGGTACTGCCCTATGCATCCTCCATCCATGTGATGAGAGATCTTACCAGGGGTGGACTTGCTACCATTCTCAATGAGATTGCTCTGCAATCAGGCTGTGGTATTACGATCTATGAGGAGCGCATCCCTGTCAAAGAGGAAGTGCGGGGGATAGGTGAGCTCCTCGGTTTAGACCCACTCTATCTGGCAAATGAGGGTAAACTGCTTGCAATCGTTCAGGCTGGTAGCGCAGAAGAGATTGTGTGCATGATGAGGAAACATCCTCTGGGGAGAAATGCCTGTGTGATTGGCGAAGTAGTAACGCATCCTGCTAAGAAGGTGACCATGGAAACCCAGGTGGGAGGGGCACGAATTATAGAGATGCTCGTCGGCGAAGATCTTCCCCGAATCTGCTAGCCCATGTCCTAGAGAGACGCGTTACTGTTACCGCGATCTCGGCGCTACCACTCTTTGCTGAGCGTAGAGTTTGATGAACATTGGATATCTGATAAGAGTTTCGTACAATGTAGATATGGCTTGTATCATGTAATTGTTTTCGTTTATGAGTATTCACCCTATACACTTGTAGGTAGCCCAGTGAACCTTAGGAGAGAGAAAGGTGGCTAAAGCCATAGAGATACACCATCTCACTAAAGACTACCCTCACGTGCGGGCCTTAGATGATGTGAATCTTGAGGTTACATCGGGAGAGTGTTTTGGCCTCTTGGGTCCAAATGGTGCGGGGAAAACAACGATGATGAAGATCCTTCTTGCTCTCATATTCCCTACCTCGGGTTCAGTAAAAATTTTCAACCAGCCTGTGAGAAAGGAAGCGGTGAGAGAAAGGATAGGCTACCTTCCTGAGAAGGTGAGGATCTATGGATTTTTGAGCGGTACGGAATTTTTAGACTACCAAGGAAAGCTCTATGGTATGAACGCTCAGAGAAGGCGGGTACGCGTAGAAGAGTGTTTACAAGTAGTGGAGATGTATGAAGAAAGATTCCGTAAGGTGGGGGAGTACTCCAAAGGGATGCTCCAGCGTATAGGATTGGCTCAGGCATTGCTTAATCAACCAGAGCTTTTATTTCTCGATGAGCCCACGGTGGGGCTTGATCCTATCAGTAATAAGGAGATAAGGGATGTTTTGTTGAAACTTAAAGAAGCAGGGGTTACTATCTTTATCAATTCTCACCTCCTCTCAGAGGTAGAATTGATGTGCGATCGAGTAGCTATCCTCCATCGAGGACATGTGGTAAGAATAGGAACCACCCAGGAACTAGCCACTAAGAGTGAATTAATTGAACTGAGGGTGGAGGGAATCACTGAGGTGATGCTCAGTAGACTGAAAGAAATTTCCCATCAGCTTCAGTCTGAGGGGAATCATATACTGCTTGCTCCCCAGAATGAACAAACTATAGGCAGTATCCCTGGAATTGTCATCAATAATGGTGGCACCTTGTTATCGCTCACTACCAAAAGGGAGTCCTTGGAAGACATTTTCTATACGCTCATTAAGGAGGAAGAGAAGTTGCATGAATAAGGTCCTCGCCATTGCTCTGATTACTATAAAAGAGGAAGTACGCAACAGGGTGGTCTATCTTCTCCTGGGGATTGCCTTCTTTCTGCTTTTTTTGGCGAGAGGATGTGCCTCTGGAAAGATCACCATGAAAAAAGGGATCTTATTAAGTCCTGAGCAACTTATGACTGCGGGTATCGTTGTGACCTTTAATATGATTCTTTTGTGGGGGCTCTCTCTTTGTGGATTGCTAGCCATGAACACCCTTTCTCGAGAACTCACTGAAGAAACCATAGTGCTCACCGTCACTAAACCCATTAAAAGATCTTACGTTCTTGTGGGAAAATTCTTGGGTATATTTTCTATGGTATTCCTCAACCTGATGCTGGTGAGTATAGGATTTTTCCTCCTCCTCTACTTCAGGTCAGGCGTGGTGAAACCGAGTATATTTTCCGGTTTGCTGGTTGCCTCTCTCAATTGTATCTCAATTATTTCCTTCATCTTTCTCTTTTCCCTGTTCTTACCGCGGGTCATCAGTGGTCTCCTCTCACTCACTATTTATATACTGAGCCTGGGGTTGGGCGTCATCTTCTCTTTTGAGAAAATAAGGGAATACTGGGAACCTTCCTTCTCAACACAGGTACTCTACTATGTGCTCCCTCAACTGGGAAGAGTCCACCTCTATGCCTGTTCGTTCCTCAGCAGTATTTTCCCCTCCTCTAAAGGGTGGTGGCCGATGGTAGATGTTGTTGGCTATAGTTTCGTAGTGTGGTTGGTAATGATATGTATCTTTCAAAAGAAATCACTCTGAGGGGAGCAGTTGATGCATTACAAGGTGAGGAGGGTTAGAGTGAAGTTTGTGGGGAGTGTGTGGTGAAGATGTGTGAAAAGCAGATTTTCTGAAAGGCGTCCACTACCTCTTTATCAAATTGAGTTCCACTGCACCTCATCAATTCATCCAATGCCTTCTCGTATTCTCGCGCTAAGCGGTAAGGTCGATTGGAGGTCATTGCATCAAAGGAGTCTGCTACCGCAATAATGCGCGCCAGAAAGGGAATCTCTTTCCCCTTCAGCCCATCGGGATACCCATTACCATCCCACCTTTCGTGGTGATGCCTCACAATGGCTCTCTCCGCGGGGAGGAGTCCGAGAGGCTGTAATATTTTTTCACCAATTAGAGGATGCGTTTGAATTACTTCTGTTTCTTCTTTGGTTAACTTACCTTTTTTTAACAATATCGCATCACTAATGCTGATCTTCCCTATGTCATGAAGGATGCCCGCAAACTTAATGGTATCAATTTCATCCTGAGCACACCCCATTGCTTCTGCAATCTTGACTGACAGTTGAGTTACCCTCTGGGAATGCTGCTGCGTATAGCTGTCTCGTGCCTCAATGGCGGCTACCAGTGACTGAAGGGTATTGATAAGATTGGTATACATACTCTCATAGAGAATAGTATTCTCGATATTTAAGGATGCCTTTCTCGCTAGGGTTTGCAAAAGTTTAATATCATCCTGCCCGAATTTATTCCCATTTGATTTATTAAATACATTCAATACACCAAACACACTATCCTTGATCTCGAGAGGAATGAAAACCGATGAGTTGAATTTATTATTGCCACCGTTGTCTACCTTTTGTCGAGATTCCCTTCCCTTGTTGAGAATAAAGTGTTTACCCCTCATGACCTCTTTCCACGGGACATTTGCATCAACGGGTATGGTAGTGCCAACCTTCCATGTCACCCCATTTCCCTCTACCGCTTTTATAATGAGTTCATTAGAGGCATTATCAAAAACCGCAAGTGATGCACCCTTCGCTTCAACCAGTTCAGTTGCTATTTTTATGATTCTGTTGAATAGGTCATCGCTGCTCATCTGCGATACACTCATTGATTCACTAATAGAGTACAAGAGAGAGAGTTCTTTAACTTTCTTATCCAGCCTCTGGTTAAGCGATTCAATGGTTTTACTTTGAATCTTACTATCACCATGAACGCCTTTCTTCCCTGCTCCCCTTTCCCGCACCAATTTATCAACAGTCATATTTACCTGCTCGTAACGGAAAGGCTTCGTGATGAAATCTGATGCCCCTTGTCTCATAGCCTGAATAGCAGTGTCCACGGTGGGAAATCCTGTAATCATAACCACGGGAAGGGTAGCATCATATGCTTTTATCTGTTTTAATAGTTCAATACCATCTATTCTTGGCATCTGAATATCAGAGAGGATTAAATCGTAGGGTTGTGATTTTATTTTATTAAGACCCACTTCACCGTTGTCTGCAACATCAACCTGATATCCACTCAACTCGAGGAGTTGACGAAGGGTATCTCTTATCCATTCGTTATCATCGATAACCAATATTGTGTGTTTCTTGGTCAAGGTATGTACCTCTCCTCACGAGGTGGCTCGATAGTAACTCGTGGGGCGTGGGTGAGGATCGCCAGTGTTGATACGTTAAAGTTCACTTAAGAATCTATTCTTGCAGAGCTGAAATTCTTCTTCGGTGATAATACCTTCATCCCGGAGTTTTCCCAGTTTTTCTAATTCCACTAAAATGTATCCTTTATCAGTTCGCCTTCTCCTCAAATAATATGTCCCGGGTAGGCTGGCAGGTAGGTTTTGCAAATTAAAGATATTTTCTGCAATCTTTTCTTGGCTCTCACTCATCCGCTTATTTATTCTCTCAACTCTCGTACTCAATTCCTCACGAGAACTCTTTAGGGCATTCAGTTCTTGGTATGCCTGTTTGAGATTCTCTACTAAAGCCTGGTTCTGTCGTACCAGTCTGATCTTCTCGCAGGCATTCTGGACTACGATCTTGATTTCATCGAGTTTGAAGGGCTTAGTAATATAATCATAGGCTCCCTTTCTAATTGCCTCCATTGCGGTTTCTAAGGAGCCAAATCCGGTAACGATAATCACATGAACACCTTCATTAATTTCCTTGGCAACTTTTAAGACCTCAATCCCATTGGCACCAGGCATCATGAGATCGGTGAGGATAAGATCAAAGGTGTTTCCCTTAATCTTTTCAATTGCATCAAGTCCATTGTGTACTGATGTGATCCTGAGATTTCCTTCTTGGGAGAGCGTGTCCTCGAGCACTTCGCAAAGCATCTTATCATCATCGACAATCAGCATGTCGATTTTATCATCAGAAAAAAAAACGCCGTTATTCATCTTAAAATTACCGTAAAAAAAATATCCCACATTTATCAGCTGGCGGTGGTGAGTAGTTGATACATGAAGGAGCGTTTTTCAAAATCAAAGTGGGGTACCGTACTATTTTTGTATTAACTTTTCAACTATCTGATTAGCTGTTTGCTGATAGATCTGCTGTCTTTTCCCTTCAATAGATATGGTGACCTCATCTTTTTTAGATTGAGGCGGAGTAATCTTGTTTCCTTTATTAAGCCCAGCCAGTTTTAACTGCTTATTATAAGTTCTTAAGACAGTATTTATCTGTTGGGTAGTGATAGTCATTTTTCACACCTTCCTTGGTGTAAATAACACCCCATGGGTTATAAGTACTTTATTGTTTCCTCCTTATAATTTATCGGTGTAATATGAAATTACTTTAGCGTTTTTAATATATTTATTAAATTTTCTTAACAGATGAAATATACTAAAATAAACATTTTATAGAATTAAAATTATAATGTATTTATATTATTTTATAATATTTATCAGCATCTTCCGGTTAGGAAATTGCATGCAGTGCATTTGGTTTCAAAGGATCAG
>CAYYOQ010000017.1:0-17401 GCA_964473235.1 uncultured Thermodesulfobacteriota bacterium
ATACCAGGGTTCTGCATCATGTTTACAGATAATGCCCCAGGTGTGAGGTTCCGCATACCCCAATTCACCTCGCAGTGCTTCACAGGGGTTTTTTTCAGCCCGGAGCATAGTAATTCCCCTTGCCTCCATCTGCTGCTTCAATTGGGCCAGTGCTCCCTCATCTAGCCAGTAACAATACTTCCAGATTGCTCTACCTTGCATAGACATTGTCTACCTCACTTTCAGGAGATCATACCATGAGTTAAACCCTTGACTCCCAGGTGGGATGTAACTATAGTGGGGATTTACTTGTCAAGGGAAATGTGGGGAAGAAGGACCCACCTAGGGTAAGGGTACTGCAAAGTCAAAGAGAAGGAGAGTGGCAGTTACACAAGGCCAAGTGCTTCAAGGTCTACATGTTTAGTCACCAGCGTGGTGAGGAGCTCAATGGCATTGGTATCGTCCTTGGTTAAGAGTGGTTCCACCCGTTCAATTTGCCGTTCAACCTGATAGGTATCAGAGGTCACCAGGAGCAGGGGTATTCCTCGGTCTTCCGCCATGGAGATGATATGTGATGGGGGAAGGATATTATTGGTGAGTATAATACCCGCTGCCTCTGTTTCAAGTGCGACCACAATCATATCACTTCTATCACCGCCGGTAATAATGAGTTTATCTTCCTTTTTAAAAAGCGGCTTAGTCTTCGCCACATTTCCCGACATGGCGCCTATAAAGATGTTCTTTATCTTCCGGTCAAGGTGGTGCTCTGCAGTGAGCACCTTTGCAAACAGCCTGTCTGCCAGGTACCTGAGATTAATGTAGGTGAGCTCCCGCTCATAGGGGATAACGCCGATCACGCGAATACCGATCTTGGTAAGTTCTGGTATGTAGGTTTCCCTAAAGTCATTTACGTTATGTACCTTGTTTACAATGATTCCGGCGAGGTCAATACCCGTGAGATCTACATTTTTTTTCACAAACATAATATCATCCAGAATGGTATCGTCATCTCCTCCTATCACAAAAATTAATCTGCCATTGAGATAGCGTGAGAGTGAGAGGGCATCAAGGTTTACCGAGTGACCATAGGAGATGGACTTGCCTCCCTCCACAATGAGGATCTCCTTGCCTGTTGACATCTGTGCTGCGATATCATTCACCTTACTCCTTATAGTATCCTCATTATACATATACCTCAGCTTGGAGTGATCGAATCCGATGCTCATGGTTTCAGGCTCTTCTGGTATCGCGCAGACGTCAGCGATGAGCGCTGCGTCATAATCCCATAGTCTCTTTTTACTATAGAGGAGCCTGTCACCAAACGGCTTCATGTAGCCGATGGTTTTTTGTAAAGCTTTTGACAGACCCACAATGAAGCTGGTTTTGCCGGCGCTGCTCCTCAGTGAGGCGATGATTAATTTATTCATGGTATTTTCCTCCCTCGTGTGAGAGTAGAATTCTCACGTCTACTGCTTTTGCACCCATTCCCTGTTCGTAGACCATAAGGGGATTGATTTCTATGTCAGAAATGGTTTTGGATTTCTGGATCAGTGAGCAGATTTTTACGATAGTGCTGATGACCGATTCCATATCCTTTTTTTCTTGTCCGCGCACTCCCAGGAGGAGTGGATACAACTTCGTCTCTTTAATCATGTTTATAATTTCTCTCCGAGAGAGCGGGCATGACCTGAAGGCAACATCTTTCATTACCTCTATATAGATGCCCCCGAGTCCACACATAATCACCGGGCCAAAGGTTGGATCTTTCCGGGCACCCACGACGGTTTCTATGTCCTTCTGAATCATTTCTGCGATCTCTACTCCCTCTATCTGGGCGTGAGGATTATACTCTTTGCAGTTACGGATGATTACCTGATAGGCATCAATGACCTCTCCCCGGTTTTCCAGGTCAAGTGCGACACCCCCCGCATCACTCTTGTGGATGATATCCCTTGATACAATCTTCATGGCAACCGGATACCCGATGGATTCAGCGTGCGTCACTGCCTCACCGAGATCCCGGGCGACCGCACTCTTGGGAACAATGATGCCGATGAGCTCCATTATTTTTTGTGCTTCATGGGCAAGGAGAAAGTATCGGTTTTCCTTCATCGCCTTCCCGCAGATTTTGTCTATAGGGGTACTATCGAGAGGAGCATCTTCATACTTATCTGACTGTGCTTTGAGGTAGCGCTGGTAGCCATAGAGGTTTCCCAAACAGGATATTGCCTCATAGACATCTCCAAAGATGGGCACACCTTTTCTGCTCAAGTTGGTAATGCAGGTTTCTATCTCTTCACCCCCCACCGTCACAAAGAGCACAGGTTTTCCCCTCTCTCTATAGTGCAGGTAGTGTTCTTCCAGGACTTTTTGAAGGCTTAAGGCATCAAAGACTGCGGTTTCACAATAGAGTGCCATGCAGGCGCCTATATCTTCACAGTCAAGCGCGACCCTTAGTGCGTTCTCATACGACGCGCCCGTGGCGCCCCCAGTGATATCGATGGGATTTTTAGTTGACCCGAAGCTGGGGGTAACAGGAGAAAAGAGGTCTTTTAAGGTTTTATGATCATCATACAGGCTGATCTGGAAACGTTCACAGGCATCGGTAGCCATAACTCCTATACCGCCACCGTTGGTAATAATCACGGTGCTCTCAGTGACGGGAAGGGGCGAGCCGGCGAGAAACTTACACAGGTTGAAGGCGTCCCTGATGCTATCAGCACGGAGCACGCCGTTCTGCTTGAGGACCGCGTCAACGATTTCGTCAGCCCCGGCAAGTGAACCAGTGTGTGATGCGGCGGCAACGGCACCACGGGCAGAGCGTCCCGATTTGATGACCACCACTGGTTTCTGGGTGGTTGCGTTCTTAATTGCCTCGATGAATCTTTCACCGCTTTTAATTCCCTCAATATACATCAATATTACCTTGGTACGTTCCTGGAACATCAGGTAGGCAAGAAGGTCTGATTCATCTACATCAGATTTGTTTCCCACCGATACGATGGTGGAGAGCCCTATGTTTTCAACCTTGGTTTTGCCAATCATGGCGAGCCCGAGGGCTCCACTCTGGGTCACAATGGCAACGTTTCCTGGCAGAATGTTGCCTGGCCCAAAGGTTGCGTCAAGCGACGCAGCCGCAGAGTAGATGCCAAAGATGTTCGGCCCCACGATCCGCATGCCATGGTCTCGCGCATAGGCAACTATTCGTTTTTCTTCCTCAATATTTCCTACCTCAGAGAACCCCGAGGAGATGATGAGATTGTACTTCACCCCTTTGGTGGCACAGCTCTGCACCGATTCGAACACGTGTGGCGCTGGTATAATAGTGCACACCACATCGATAGCATCTTCGATATCCAGGATGTTCTTATAGACGGTGAGGCCGAGCAGTTTACCACCGGAAGGATTTACTGGATAGAGGTGCCCTCGGTATCCGTTGGAGAGAATGTTGTTCACCACGGTATAACCGATCTTTTTTGTGTCGGTTGAGGCGCCGATGACTGCAATGGTTCTCGGTTCAAAGAGGTATTGTATGTGATGCATGGGATGATCACTCAGGCTTCTCTAAAGGCAAGCTTTAGTTCATACACCTTCTCACTTCTCCTTTTCTCGATATCGAAACCGCCCTTTTCAAACACTTGCATCATGAATCTATTTTCAACGAGCACTTCAGCGGTGAAGCCAAGCAACCCTTGCCTCTTTGCTAGGTAGGTGAGATAGGAGAGCAGTTCTGTGCTGATCCCCTTATTGTGGTGGTCATCCCGAACCACGAATGCTACCTCTGCGGTGTAGGAGAGGGTATTTATGGCATATTGTCCCACACCCACAATCAGCTCCTTGCTGCCGCTCTCAATCACCGCCAGAATGACCAACTCCTGGGTATAGTCAATAACCGCAAATTCCTGGAGCCGCTCATGGGGCATATCCTTCCTGGTGGAGATAAATCGCTGGTACATGCTTTTGTCGGAAAGAGAATAGAAAAAGTCCTTCAGCAACGGCTCATCACTTATTTTAACCGGTCTCAGTAAGATTTTAAGCCCTGCTTGTGTGGTGCGATAGGTTTCAAGAATCTCGGGGTACATGCCACGCTCTCCAGGGATGAAGGCCTGGTCTTTATAAATAAGAGTTTCTTTTTTCGCCTCCTCTATAAGCCATGGTCTGAATTTGGGGTGGGCGATCGCAATCAAATCCATGGCGCGTTCTCGGATGTTTTTCCCGTGGAGATAGGCTATCCCATATTCTGTCACCACGTAGTGAATATCACCCCGGGTTAAGGTCACACCTGCGCCCTGGTCGAGGAGAGGTACAATGCGTGAGTATTTTCCGTCGTTTGAGGTTGAGCGCATGGAGAGCACAGTTTTACCACCTGGTGAGAGGGTTGCCCCTCGCATAAAATCAGCGTGCCCTCCTATTCCACTGTAAAAAAATCTCCCCAGTGATTCGGAGCTTGACTGCCCGGTGAGATCTATCTGGAGCGCAGCGTTTATCGCCACCATGTTTTTTTGGCTGGCGATGGTGAGGGGGTTATTGGTGACATCAATGGTGTGAAATTCTATGCTAGGGTTATCATCGAGGAAGTCATAGGTTTCTTTCACACCCATGCAAAAGGAAGCCACCGTTTTACCCCGGCCAATAGTTTTTTGGGAGTTGTCGATCACCCCCGTTTTCATGAGCTTTACAATACCGTCTGGCAAGAGTTCGGAATGAACTCCCAGATGTCGCTTGTTGGCTAAACTATCCATGATGGCGTTGGGGATGCTCCCATAACCTACTTGGATGGTGTCCCCATCCTGAACAATGCGGGAGACGTAGCTGCCGATCTTGGTGGCAATTTCATCAGGTACCGTGGGTTTAAATTCAAGTAGTGGCTCATCATAGGGTACGATGAAGTCAACATCGCTCACATGGATGAAGGTATCGCCGTGCACCCGGGGCATGTTGGCGTTTACCTGGGTGATTACCATGGAGGAGTTTTCAACCGCAGCCTTCACAATGTCCACGCTGATGCCTAAGCTCATATATCCAAGCTTATCGGGGAGCGAGGTTTGAACAAGGGCAATATCGAATTGAATCATGCCCTGATGAAAGAGGGCAGGAACTTTAGAGAGGAAGAGAGGGGTATAATCAGCGAGCCCCTGGTTGATAGACTCCCGGGTGTTATCGCCGACAAAGAAAGTGTTGAGCCTGAAGTTGCGCTTAAATTTTTGATCAGTGTAGGGTGCCACTCCCAGTGTCCAGACATGGAATACCTCTGCGTCGAAGAATGCCTTGGGGTTTCTACTCGCATAATCGGTGAGGGATCTCACCAGGTGCTGGGGTTCCCCACAGGCGGTGCCGATAAATATTTTATCTCCTCGATTCACATGTTTAAATATTGCATCGTCAGAGGCAAATTTTTCAGGATATGATTGTTTTAATTCATCCAGTGTGGTTTTGTTTTTTTCCATGGTCATGACCCCCGGAGTTTTAGTCGTGGTACTATGGTAAACTCATCCGAATATATAACATATTCAATTACCTGCTGTCATGTATTTTGTGACAAGCTTCACCGATCATTTCACGCATGCATCCATGATCAGCAGGTTACAGTTTCCTGACTGAATAGCAGGAGATGGTGGAGGGAGTCTTGATGTAACAAGGGAGATAGTGTAGAAGTGGTGGTGTAAATTCGAAGCATCAAGAGTGAATGGGGCACACAGGTGTGCTGCTCCATACCTGCTCATGCTAGATACGTCAGATATGCTATACTATTAATGGAAATACAGTTTAACTATACGCCGTTTTATTCCGGCTGTCAGATGTTTCTAGGAAAAAATCTTTTTTTAATTAGGTTTTAACGCTACTATACTACCAATAGTTATTTAATGATAATGATAGTATACTTTAAGATATGAAAGTGATACGCTTTCTCAAGGTAAATCTTCCCCCCACGGAGAGTTTTGATTGACAGGGAAAGTAATTTTTGGTTTAAGAGAACACATCTACCATTTTAGATGAGGAGGTTACTATGAAGCTACCAGAGTATGTAAGTGTTTCAGAAGTTAAAAGGGTGTGTAGGGAACTTACCATCAGGGACTGGACAAAATTGAAAGAGCCTAAGGTATTACCCCGAGAAGCCCAAGTAATTTTAGATGAGGTTAATACGGAGGGAATGAATATTGACCTGGAAGAGTTTCGCACGGGGCTTGAGGTAGAGCTTGAGCACGGAGTGAGATTCAAGGATGCAAACGTGACCAATAATCATCCTGTGCTTACGGGGAAGATTGTAATGGCGCACCTTAAGGAGTCATTGGATTACTACAAGCTTCTTGAGGTAGCTGAGCTGGAAGGCGATCTGCTCAAAGCAATTGTGGCCAAGGATCTGAAAAAAATTAAAGCAAAGTACAAAAAACTTGCCGAGGCAAAGATTGCCTTGAGCAAGGCAGAAGCCAAACAGGTAGAATAAGGTACGACCCAAGGGAATATGCTCTCAGGAGGAATACCATGAAAACACGAAACACTTTACCACTCTACATTTTTCTCATAGTAGTATCGTTCACCGTTACTTCCTGTATTACCGTTGGTCGTAAATTCCCGGTGAACTCTGTTTCCCAGATTCGCATGGGGGAAACTACTAAAGATGATGTGGAGCAGCTCTTCGGCACTCCTTGGCGTACCGGAATCGAAGATGGGAAAGAAACCTGGACCTATGGGCGTTACCGTTACTCCCTCTTTGGTGGAACCAGTACCTGTGATCTGGTGGTCCGCTTTAACAACAAAGATGTGGTGATTTCTTATTCCTTCAATACTACTGAATAAAGGGAACCTTATAGGAACTACGCGGTTCGATGTGGTGGAGGAGAGATGAGTATGCTTGAAGATTTTGAAAGGTCATTGAGTCAGAAAGAGCTCAAAGTATTTCACAGTTTAAACAGCCCCAGTAAAATTCAAACATTTTTGGATAAGGTTACTTACTGTGATGAAGAGGTCTATCGGTCCCCACTTAGTGTGTTACGACGAGGTAAAGCCTGTTGTCTTGATGGTGCCCTACTTGCGGCAGCTGCGTTAATGAGACTTGAACACCCTCCTTTAATTGTAGAGATGATTGCGGACGATGATGATGACCACATCATCGCGATCTATAAGCAGAATGGTTTTTTTGGGGCAATTGCAAAATCAAATTTTGTAGGATTGCGCTTTCGTGAAGCAGTGTACCGGAACCTGCGTGAGTTGGTGATGTCGTACTTTGAATTTTACTACAATCTTGGCTATAAGAAAACACTGCGTGCGTATAGTGCTCCCCTCAATCTGAGGGCATTTGATAGGATACGGTGGATGGGTGAGGATACCCATCTGGAAGCTATTGCTGAGCGGCTTGATGAAATCAGGAAGTTCTCTTTGCTCACACCCTACATAGTGCGAAGCCTTTCTCCTGTAGATAAGAGAACGTATAAGGCGGGCATGCTGGGAGCCGACCTCTCTCAGGTGTACAAGCCGTGCAAAAGAAATTAGTGTCATTACGAGCGGAGCGAAGTAATCTCATGAGATCGTCGTCCGGCATTATCAAGGACTCCTCGCAATGACAACTTTCTTTGGTCGTTTACTATAGTACGGTAGCAGTCACTATAACCGTTTATTAAAAGGGAATTATGATGAGTGCTGAAAAAAAGACATTACGTACACCCATTGATATCCTGGAAGCCGCCCTTGCGAAGGAAAGAGATGCGTACCGCTTTTATGACGACCTTTTAAAAGAGGTGAAGGTTATCATGGTACAAGAGATCTTGGAAAAGCTTCGAGATGAGGAACATAAACATATCCTTATGATAGAAAGAGAGATTACTAAGACGAAACGTGGCTCATAGGAAAGGTGGTGTACCTTATACAAGCTATGTTAAACTCTATAGTTATTTTTTTCTTACTTACCTTAGTACTATGTGGGACTTTGGTCATGGGGGAAGTTAAGACGGACCTTGCTCTTTTATTGCCCGAGGAGGTAGAGGGCTGGAGGGTTACTGCGAAAGATCAACTCTATAACCGCACTACCCTCTATCGGTATATCAATGGGGGCGCCGAACTTTATTTGTCCTATGGTTTTAACGAGGCGATTAATCGGACCTATTCTAAACCTGGTCAACCTGCGATGGTGGTAGATATCTTTGATATGGGTAAGTCACAGAATGCCTTTGGTGTCTTTTCCCATTCACGGGAGGTAGTTGAAGAGAGTTTTGGTCAGGGCTCCCAGTATACAGAAGGACTGCTGCTTTTCTGGAAAGATAGGTACTATATATCTGTGCTTGCACACCCTGAAACAGTTGAGTCAAAAAAGGCGGTGTTCACACTTGCGCGGAACATTGATAAGGCCATCAAAGAGAAGGGACCGTTACCCGAGATGCTCTCGCTCCTTCCAAAGAAGTCTTTGGTAGAAGAAAGCGTCCGCTATTTTCGGCACCACGCCTGGCTTAATTCCCACTACTTTGTTGCTGACCAGAATATCCTCCATATTAATGAGAACACCGATGCCCTTCTGGCAAAATATGGGAAAAAGGGCGAGCAGAGTATCCTGCTCCTGGTGAACTATAAAAGTGACGGTGATGCACAACGTGCGTACGATGACTTTGTAAAACAGTATCTTCCGGAGCTTTCTAAGAAGCCCGCGGTCAAGATTGAAGATGGGAGATGGACCTCCTGTCAATTACAGGGAAATCTTCTGGTAGTGGTATTTAATGCTCCAGGAGAAGAGAGTGCACGTAACCTCATTGAGGAGGTTAAAGAGCTAAAAAAGGGAGAAGGAGGGAAAGCCACGAAGTGAAAACCAGGGTGCGAACACGAAGAGAGTTCTTACAAGACACTGCCACCGCGACCATTGCCGGTGCGCTCTATTTTAATCTTCCAGGGCACCTCTTTGCGCAGGAAGAAAAGAAGGCAAGGGTGGTGCTGGTGAGGAATAAAAATGTCCTCGACACCCACCACAAACTAAGGATAGAAATTGTGCAGCAAATGCTCGATGAGGCAGTTACCGCTCTGGTAGGAGAAGGTGATCCAGTTCAGGCGTGGAAGAAGGTAGTGATGCCTACGGACATCGTAGGCATTAAATCTAATATCTGGGATGCGCTGTGCACTCCGCCGGAACTTGAACGGGTTATTGAGGGAAGGCTCATTGATGCAGGTGTTCCGCAAAAGAACATAGGGATTAATGACCGAGGTGTACTGAGTGACCCGCTTTTCCTCAAGTCAACAGCGCTCATTAACGTGAGACCGCTCAGGACGCACCACTGGTCCGGGGTAGGGAGTCTGATTAAAAACTACATTGTATTTCTGGAAGACCCTTCTACTATGCACCCCGACACCTGTGCCGATCTCGCGTCAATCTGGAAGCTTCCTTTGGTGAAAGGAAAGACCCGCCTCAACATACTGGTGCTTTTTACGCCCCTCTTTCACGGTATCGGTCCCCACCACTTCAGCCCCAAGCATACCTGGGCCTACAAAGGTATGTTGGTGGGGTTTGACCCGGTTGCCATTGACTCGACTGGGGTTCGCATTCTGATGGCCAAGCGAAAGGAGTTTTTCGGTGAGGAGCGTCCACTCTCTCCTCCACCCAAACACATTTTTCTCGCAGATACCCGCCACAACCTTGGTACCGCCGATCCTGCAAAAATAGAGCTGATTAAAATGGGGTGGGAAGAAGGTGTGTTGATATAATGTGTGAAGTTTAGGTGTGAACCGGTTGCATGAAGCTGAGAGGGAATTAAATTTTTATTTTAAAAAACTCAACTGCGTTTTGGTAAAATACCTTTTTCTGATCAGCTTCATCAGGGAATAGGGTCTTGATAAACTCGATGTATTCTCGCATGGGGGTAAGAGGCCAGTCAGACCCATAGAGTAGCCGTGAGGGATTGCCAATCCATTCCACTGCTTCTTTAATCCGCGGGAGCTGGTACTTGTATACATAGTTATAGCCCTCAGTTCCCGATACGAATCCGGAGAGATCAGCGAACACATTTTCATTTTTGCTTACCACCTCTGCTGCATCCATCAGCCAGGGATTGCCAAAGTGGGCGATGAGAAAATGTACCTTCCTGTATTCTACCGCGATTTCATCAATGCCTAAAGGATGGGCACAGGTCAGTTTACCATCAGAAGATTCGGTATCCCCCGTGTGGAAGATGATGGGGATAGTGAACTCTTCAGCCAGCCGGTAGTATGTTCTATACACCGGGGCATCGGGGAAGAAGGGAAAATAGCCAAGGTAGATTTTGAGACCCCTGATCCTCCCCGAAGCGATGCTGTTTTGGGTTTTCTCCAGGTATTCACCGCCTGCGAGGAAAGGATTAATCCCGCCAACATAGGTGATCCCAGGTAGTTTTAGCTGTTCAGGTGTTTCATAAGGGGTGGGTGCGCTGATATCCATCCCTAGGTCACTACTACGCAGCCCCATGGAAACGCAGTGCACTACCCCGCATGATTCCATTTCTTTCTGTAACCCCTCTCCACTGAAATCAACACCGCAGTAGTAGCCAATGCGTTTAAGCCATTGACTGTCAAAGTCAGCATGCAAATGAGCATCGATGATCTGCATAGCATTCATAGATACGAAATTCTAAACCCGAAGCACACACAACTACAATATGGGATATGAGATGTATGATGTGGGATTGAAAGTAACTCTTTTACTTTTATCCCATGTTTCAGATTTCAGATCTCACATCCTACATCCACATCATTAAGTGCTTTTCTAGTTTCGGATTTTGCAGTTGCCTTATGGTATTAAGGATGTGGTAAGATAGCCCGACGTGATTACCCCATGAATACCTACCCCGGGGAATGTCCAGTGACCGGTGAGCCAGAGTCCTTCAATAGGTGTTTTGTTAAATGGCCTTCCTGCATCCGTCTCTGGGGTATATGCCCATCCTCCCAGTGCACCTTCACGGTTGCTGGTGTAGCGCAGCAAAGTATCAGGGGTGGCTGCCTCTTTTACTACTATTTGTTTTCTCAACCCCGGTATCACCTTTTCTGCCATAGTAATAAACCGTTCTGTGTACTCCTCTTTTTTCTCTTTCCAATTGGTAATACCTTCAGGGCGGTAAGGGAGGTGGGTACAGAGATTAATGACGTGATGACCCTGAGGAGCAAGAGATGGTGCCACCAGAGTGGGAATAACAAGACAGTAGGGTACTCTCTCGATGGTTCCTTGGAGAATTCTCTCATACTGGCTGTGTGAGTCATAGTCAGGATAGATAAGATTGGTAGCAGCGAGGCCTTCAGGAATAGCACCTCGGTTTTTTACCCCTAAAAAGACGCACAATGCCGAGAGAGAGGGTTTTAATTTTTTGACCTGGGAACTGAAATCGGCAGGAAGATATTCTTCTCCTACCATCTGAAAGAAGGTGGTGGTGGCATCTACATTAGAAACGACTGCGTTACTGTCTATCGTCTCACCGCTCTCCAGCACCACTCCACACGCCCTCCTGTCCTTGATAACAATCTTTTTTACTGAGGAGTTGAGGGAAATTTCTCCTCCCCTTTCACGAATAGTTTCCTCAAGGAGTTTTACCAGATGGTTGATGCCATCGCGGGGGAGGTAGTTTCCCTCGCTAAAAAGTGAGGCATTGAGGGCTGAGAGCACGAGTGCAGATACATGGTGAGGTGGTGTTCCTAAATAACCCCAGAATCCTGCAATGACTGCCTGTAGTTTTTTATCAGACACGCACTCATCAAGGATGTATTGAAATACCTTTCCCTGATAGCGCTCAAGGATAGGGGATTTTTCAGGGAACTTCTCGAGTGCCCGGTAGATTTCATTCATTATCTTAAATGCATCTTCGATACCGGCTGCGTGCTGAGGAAAATCCTGAGTGAGGAGTGCTTGGTAAGATGCTAAATCCGCAGGGACGGTATAGGTTTTGTCGGGAAAGATCAGACAGGTTGCAGGATCCAATTTTATAAATTGAGGTATTTCTTTAAGCTTAAGTGAGGAGAGTACCTTGGTTACTGCCCCAGTGGGAGAGGCCTCTGCCACCGAGTGAAGGCAGGGCTCGAAGAGAAATCCTTTTCTGCTAAAGTATCCCTGGTAGCCACCCACCATGTGGATTTTTTCAAGGAGTCGTACCCTCTTTCCTTTATTAATTAAGGCAAGGGCACAGGTGAGCCCACCGAGGCCACCACCAATTATGAGTGCGTCATACGCGTGTCCATTTCGTTTCATAGATCAGATCCTTTTCATAGGTGTAATTGTTAAGGAGGCGTTTTAAATGCACGTAGTAGAATCAAAATAATTGTATAAAATGCATGAGGGTGCAACCTGGTAGGATTATCATAACGATTTAGGATTCATCTGACAAGCATAAAAATTACAAACCCCTGGTGCAGTACCGTAAGCTATTTTTTTTCTTGAAAATAAGAATAATACATGATTTAAGCTATTACATAGTTTGTAAATAAAGGCACTCCAAAAAATTAAAATCTCTTCAGCAGAGGAGCCTCTCATGCTAAAAAGATATGATGTTATTGTGGTGGGAGCGGGCCCCGCAGGTTTAATGGCAGCTAAGACTGCAAGCGAAAACGGTCTTAACGTTGCTTTGCTGGAAAGGAAACGTGCCCTCACCAGGATACGTCGGGTTGATCACGGTGCTATTAGCTTGAATGAATATATGTTCGGTCAGATGGCTACTTATAATGCAAAAGCCGAACTTCTCTGCTTCCCTGTTGCAGGCTTCTCTATTCCCTATAGTGGTCCCTACTGTAATCTGTACGGATTTCAGATTCACTCCCCAGGTGGAAAACGAATTTCTTTTGGAAATTGGGAGAAGGCAAAAAGAGAGGGAGATAAGGTAAGGCTTGGTATTTCTTTCAGTAAAGAGACCCTCCTTAAAGGATTGTTAGAGCAGTGCAAGGGCTACGGAGTGGAGGTATTCCCTGATACCAATGTTACTGGCATTGAGAAGGCAGAGGAAGGTGTGCAGGTTTCCGGCGGTGGCGAAACTTTTAAGGCAACGTTTGTTATTGCTGCGGACGGCGTTAACTCTCGCATAGCTAGACTGCTGGAATTTAATAAGGAGAGAAAATTTTTTGGCACTCAGCGTAATATTACCTGGACCATGGCGGGTGAAGTACCTATTGAAAAGGGGAGTCTCAATTTTATTGTAGCTGAAAATGGGGTTTTTTCTGTTTCGTCATCATACAAAAAGGGTGTATTTCATGTTGGTGCCGGTAGTTACAACACCAAAGCGGACCTCAATGCCAGGCTGGAAAAATTTACCAGAGAAGACAAGATCTATACATCATGGTTCACTGGTGCAAAAAAAGTTGATGTGGCTAACTGTGTGGTGACTACACTTGCTCCCATCAAAGAACCGTTCAAGGATAATACCCTGTTAATAGGGGATGCTGCCTGGGTGATGCAGTTTAGTAATATGGCTGCCTTGTGTTCTGGTTGGAAGGCAGGCAATGTGGTTACGCTAGCGATAGTTGATAAAAAATTTAATAGAGAGGGTATTTCAAGCTATCTGGAATGGTGGGAAAAATATTTTTATGGTCCCTATGGCAGCTATGAGTTTGGCGTGGGATCTGACAAATTTGTAGATATTCTGACCAGTGAGGAATTTGACTACCTCGTTGAACTGATAAAAGACCCTATGCCCGCGACACTCAATGTCTATACACTTTTTAGCCAGATTGGGAGGACCTATGCTGAGCTTTTTGCAAAGATTTATGAGGAAAGGCCAGAGATAATGGAAAGACTGATCGAGATGCGGTCAAATATGGATGAGCTTATGGAGGCTCAAAAAAAGCTTGGGTTTCCTAACCGGTGATCAGACACTACTTAAGAAATTGAAGCAAGATAGTGCATACTAAAGGAGGTGTGTTGTGGCTGGACAGGAAAGAGAACAGGGAACCATTGAAAAAATCTTATGTGCAACACCATTTAAAGTTTTTGACAGTCATGGACATCCTGGCTTTGAGAAAAAAGGTATTGCTGAAAGACCGGGATGCCTTGATTTCTGGTGTGGTAATACCGTGGTTGCTAGAAGCTTGATGGGTGCACGGGCCTTTCTAGGTGATCCTCACCCCACTAAAATCATTACCAGGCCTGAAGAGTGTCCAGAGATGAGGCCTGAAACATTTGTACAATGTATGGATGCACACAATGTAGAAGCCATGTGCCTGCAAGCAGTTCATGGCATTACCGATCCCTATCCCGGTCATAAAGAGGGATGGAAGTTTCATGTGCCAAACGAGTATGTAAAGAAGGAGTTTGTTGATGCCTTCCCAGGCCGCTTTACGGCGGTTGGCGGGGTACATGCGAGATACGGCAAGCAGGCAGCAGTGGAAATGGTGATCTCTGCCTATGAGTGCGAATTCCCCGGTATTAAAATACACCCTCCCACGGGTGGCTATCCTAATAATCCAGATCTCTATCCAGCCTATGAAAAGTGTCAAGAGCTGGGAATGCATATTGAAATACATACCGGCGTGGAAGAACTTCCCGGTACGAGAGCCAAGTATCAAGATCCTGTGTATATTGATGATGTAGCCATGGACTTTCCCAATGTGAAAATCCTTCAGCTTCATTGTGGAGTATTTAACAAGCCCATGCTGGGACTTTGGAATGTAATGAAACATGATAATGTCTATACCGACATTACCATTCCCCATCCCACGCTTATGCACTTTAGATACTATTGGGACCTAGAGCATCTGCGTTTTCTAGAGTTCTTCATGCCTGATAAGGTCTTTTATGGCACAGACTTTCCCCTGACCATGCCGGTGTACGGGGCAATGATAGATAATATAATGAATATGCCGCTCACCACAGAATTCAAGCATAAATTGATGGGAGATAACTTCAGAAGGTTTCTCAATTGGAAAAGCAAAAACTAATTTTACAAAAGATTAGATCATCCTCTTAATGGAGGGAAAATGGCCTTTTCAGATATTGCCTATAGCGCACTGCAAGATGTAGTGGGCAAGGAGAACGTAACCAATGATCCTGTAATCTGCCAAGCCTATTCCAGGATACAGTGGACGCCTGATGGTGTCCTTCAGCGTAACCAAATTGGACTGGCTATGCGTCCGACGTGTGTGGTCATGCCAGGGTCAACCGAAGAGGTACAGGCGATTTACAAAATAGCCAACCGATACCTCTTTCCGGTAATCCCCAGAGGTTCAGGAATGATCAACTGCGCCTTTCCCAATAGAGAGGGCACCGTGGTACTAGATCCCAAAAGAATGGATCGCATTATCACCTTGGATGTGAAGAACATGTATGCGGTGATTGAACCTTATGTAAGCTTTGCCACCCTTCAGGCGGAGGCCATGAAGCTAGGGCTCTACTGCCCATCTCCTCCTGCAGGGAGCCAGATTTCAGTGCTCGCCAATATCTCCTGGCACGGAGGTTATGGCAACTCTTGGATTTCAGGGCTGGGAGCTCAAATGTTACTGGCGTTTGAACTGGTGCTCCCTAATGGTGAGATACTCAGAAGCGGATCCATTGCCCAGGCAGGTGCTGACTGGATCTGGAATGATGGTCCAGGCCCTGATTTAAGAGGTTTCCTGCGTGGCGCACAGTTTGGCCATGCGGGTGGTATGGGAATGGTTACCAAAGTATCTACCCGACTATTTCCCTGGCCCGGTCCCCAAGAGTTTCCTACCAAGGGAGATGCCCTAGAGAAAGTGTCAGAGTTCTCAGCTGATACATTCCGTTGGTATATGATCAGCTTTCCCCACCATTACCCGGAAGAAGAAGAATATGGGTTGAGAAAGGCCTGTGACTTCCAGTATGAATTGGCCAAAGCGGAGATAGCGGTTGTGGTCCAGCATCTTGCTAAACAGTTTCTGCTTTCCTGGTCTTCGCAGACCAAGCAGGAATTTCATGAGGGAATGGCAAGAAACGTTTTCCCTCATGGATATAATGTGGTAGGACTGTGTGCTACCACTTCCCTTGAACAACTCGAGTACGAGGAAAAGGTACTGCGACAGATCGTTGAAAAAATGGGAGGGGTGTTCCTCGCAGAAAAAGATGAACCCTATCGATTATGGATGCGTATCGCGAATGAGTGGATACGCTTTGGTCATGCCATGCGCTTGAGTCGTCCCTCCGATTCTTTTCATCAGGGTACGGCCTGCCTTGATTCCATAGACGTTGTTGCTGATGAAATTTTGAGGGCGAATAGGACACAAAGGGCTGTATATGAAAAAGAAGGAATAGGAAAAGGGATCCTCCAGCCCATTAGCCAGCACGGAGGGTGGATCAACCCCCTGGAGAGGGGCTATGGGGCGGTAATGACTACCGACCTCTGGCCTGAACAGACTCCTCAGCAAGCTGCTGAGTGCATCAAGCTTTTATTTGGATCACTTCAAGGAATGCTCCAGGTCAAGAGTGCAGGGGCAAGTGTGGCACTCCTTGGTCCTGCCTATGACTTGCTGGGGCCTCTCTTCTTTAACGTGCACCTTATCGTAAAGGAAATTAAGAAGACCTTTGATCCCAATAATATCTCAAATCCCCCTTTTGCCACCAGACCGGATATAGTTCCACCGGAAGAGCTGGCAGAGATGGCCAGGGTGCTATAAAAAGTTTTTAAGAGAGAAAGGATATGGTGCAATGGAGAAAAAAGTCTACTTCTACAGTGGCGGACTGAAACTGGCTGGGGTTATTGAGCTACCCGATGAAAAAAAAGGAAATGGCACCACGCCAGGTATAATACTCTGTCATGCTGGTACGGGTACTAAGGAAGTGCTACTTCCTGAAGTATCACAGTGGTTGGTAAGAAAAGGATATGTGGTATTGCGCTTTGACTATCGTGGTTTTGGTGAGAGTGAAGGCCCTCGGTGTCGGCTGATTCCTTTTGAGCAGGTGGAAGATATCCGTAATGCCATTACCTTCATACAGCAGCAAGAGGAGGTAGACCGAGACCGGATTGGCTTATGGGGTGCTTCTTCCGGAGGAGCAAACGCCAGCTACACAGCAGGTATTGACACTCGCGTGAAATGTATGGTGAGCGTTTCGGGTATGGGTGATATAGGGCGGTGGCTTAAGACAATTCGCCGTTATTGGGAATGGAAGGAATTCTTGCAGAGGTTGGAAGAAGACAGGGTGAATCGGGTACGGACAGGGGAGTCCCGGCGAGTGATTACCGCTGAGATCGCCTTGCTTTCTCCTTCATCCGGAATAGACACACTGCCGGTTACTAAAAACCCCGCTGCCCAAAAAAATGAGCTGACCCTGGAGAGCGCTGAGGCGATGATTCAATTCCAACCAGAAATGGTAGTGGATAGAATAGCACCTCGAGCCGCCATGTGGATTTACACTGAGGAAGATACCGTGGTTCCTATTGAGGAGTCTCTCAGCATGTACCAGAAGGCGCATGCGCCCAAGAAGTTGGTAGCGATCAAGGGATTCAAACATTATGAGCTCTATCATGGTCCAGGTTTTGAACGGGTGATG
>CAYYOQ010000018.1:0-13485 GCA_964473235.1 uncultured Thermodesulfobacteriota bacterium
TTATCCATCCACTAACGTTTTCTTATACGTGCACTCCTTGTTGATGCATCTGATGACCACCCCATATCGCTTGCTCTTTTTCTCCACCAGGGGTGAACGTCCACACAGGGGACACGACTCATCCACCGGTTTCTCCCAGGATGCAAACCCACAGCGAGGATAGGTGGAACACCCATAAAAGAGTTTGCCTCGACGAGTCCGTTTTTCAACGATTTCTCCCTCACCACACCCAGGACACCTCATGCCTAATCCTATCACCTTGTTGAGCGATTTGGTATTCCTACAGTGCGGGTATCCAGAGCAGGCGAGGAATTTCCCATAGCGACTCTCTTTCACGATCATGGGTTTACCGCACTTCTCACAACACGCTTCAACCGTATCCTGCAGATGTTCACCCTCTTCCCTCTCCAGTGATCGAACATACTTGCAGCGTGGGTACCCCTTACACCCATAGAACTTACCATAGCGTCCGAGCTTGATCACCAGATGCTCACCACACTGGGGACACTGTTCGTCTGTTTCCTCAGTAATAATATCTGATTTCTTGAGCTCACTATCCTTCCGGTCAATGAGGGTGATAAAAGGTTTCCAAAAATTTCGGACCACCGGTTTCCACGCAATTTTTCCTCGAGCTATCTCATCCAGTTCCTCTTCCATCTGGGCAGTGAACTGGTAGTCTACATACTGGGGAAAGTGGTTTACCAAGAGATCATTGACGGTAAGTCCCAAATCCTCAGGAAAAAATCTTCGATCAATCGTCTTCACATAATTTCTCGTGCGGAGAATATCAATAATGGTGGCATAGGTTGAGGGACGACCAATCCCATACTCTTCTAAGGTTTTGACTAACGTCGCCTCTGTATAGCGGGGAGGGGGCTGGGTAAAGTGCTGTTCCGGAACGAGTGCGATGAGCGTTATCACCTGATCTCTCTCCAGGGGAGGGAGCATCCCCTTGCTCTCATCACCGTCATCATCCTTCCCCTCAATGTAGACCTTCATAAAACCAGGAAACGTGATCGTTGACCCCGTAGCTCTCAACAGATAGCCCCCGCGGGCTTCAATGTCAACGGAGACTGAGTCGAGCACCGTCTGAGTCATCTGGCAGGCAATGGCCCTCCTCCAGATCAGGTCATAGAGTTTAAACTGATCAGGGGAGAGATAACGTCGCACACCTTCCGGGGTTAAAGAAGCATCGGTGGGACGAATAGCTTCATGAGCTTCCTGAACATTTTTTGATTTCGTCTTAAATCTGCGGGGAGTCTTCAAGCCAAAGTCCTTGCCAAACAGCTTAACAATCTCTTCTCTAATTCCTATGAGCGCACTTTCTGCGAGGTGTACGCTGTCGGTTCGCATATAGGTAATCAATCCTGTCATCCCGCTCTCCAGTGCAACACCTTCATAGAGCTTCTGTGCAATGGTCATCGTTTTTTTCGCTGAAAATTTCAACTTCCGGGACGATTCCTGTTGAAGCGTACTGGTAGTAAAGGGAGGAGCGGGATTTCTCCTGGTCTCTTTGCGCCGAACCTCTCTCACCCGGTACTCAACACCTTCTAAGTTTTGAATGATTCGCTGCGCACTCCCGTGGTCTTTAATATAAAACTTGTCCAGTCTCTCACCGTTAATCTCAACCAGTTCTGCAGAAAAGAGAGATTCAGGAGCACCTCCTGGAGAAGAAGCAAGGTCAGCTCTGATCGACCAGTACTCCTGGGAGATAAAGCGTTGGATCTCTTTCTCTCTCTCGCAAATCACCCTCAACGCAACTGACTGTACCCGCCCTGCAGAGAGCCCTGGTCTCACCTTCTTCCACAGCAGTGGACTGAGGTTGAATCCATAAAGATAGTCTAATACCACCCGTGCCTGCTGGGCATCTACCAGCTGAGGAGAAATATCCCGAGGGTGCCTTAGCGCCTCTTCGATAGCTTCTTTAGTAACCTCATGAAATACGATTCTCTTGACCTGAGGAAGCTTCTTCGCAGGCGCGTGGTGGGGCCCATCACTGATACCTAACGCTACCGTGAGGTGCCAGGAAATCGCTTCTCCCTCCCGGTCCATATCAGTTGCCAGATAGAGTTTTTCACAGGTAGCTAACAACTTTTCTATTTGCATAAGGTATTTCCTGCTATGGGGAAGGATATGATACCGTGGCTCAAAATCCTTTTCTACATCAACTGAGCCAGGTTTGCTGGGAAGCGCCCGGACGTGCCCCAGACAGGCAATGACTTGGTAGTGGGCACCTAAAAACTGACGCAAGGTCTTCGCCTTGGTAGGTGACTCAACCACTATCAGGGAAGTATCTGTTCCCTGGATGTCTTGTTTCACATCACCACTCATAGATACTACTCGCTTAATGCACCTCTCGTCTCACAAATAATTTTCCAGGCAACTGCCTCACTAACCCTTTAAGTTCAAGCTCCACGAGGGTGGAGGACACCTGGCTGCTACTTAATCCTGTATCGGTAATAATTGTATCAATCTGAAGCTCACCGCATGCTAAGAGATCCAAGATGCTTGTTGCTTCTCTACTTAACACCGCTTCGCCCCCTTCTGAGATGCTACCTGTGCGAACTCCACCTCGTAGTTGAGGAAGTAACTCAGCAAGGATATCCTGCGCATCTTCAACCAACTTTGCTCCCTCCTTAATCAATCCATGCGTCCCCCTGCTTCTCAATGAATCTATGCTTCCTGGCACCGCAAACACATCCCTCCCCTGCTCCAACGCCAATCGGGCAGTGATGAGCGAACCACTGCGATGGCTTGCCTCTACCACGACCACTCCCAGCGACATGCCACTGATGATGCGATTGCGAACAGGGAAGTTCAACGATGCGGGGGGAGTGGACATAGGAAATTCAGAAATCACTGCCCCGTGTTTTACAATTTCCTCCTTAAGCTTCTTGTTTTCTAAAGGATACTGTACATCGATACCACACCCCAGCACCGCAATGGTTCTCCCCCCCGCCACGAGCGCACCTCTATGAGCACTGGTATCAATACCCCGTGCTAAACCACTTACCACCGTGATCCCCTCTAGTGCAAGGTCACGGCTGATCCTCTCCGTTACCAAGGTTCCATAGTAACTGGCAAAGCGTGAACCTACCACCGCCACCGCTACGGTATCCTCTCCCCTAAGCTCGCCCCTCACGTAGAGAAAGGGAGGGGGATCATAGATAGTTAAGAGGGTGGCCGGGTACCGTATATCCAGACAGGTAATAAGCTCTACCTGATGCTTACGCATGAGCGCTAACTCTCTCTCAACCCGCGCTCGGTGCGTACCGTCCTTGAGCTGCTTAATAAGGTGCGGCTTGAGCCCTCCTCTCTTCTCTAGCTCTTCAGTCGATGCCTCATACACCCGCCTGGGGTTATGAAATCTTTCGATAAGTCTTCGATAACTCACGCTCCCCAAACCATCAATAAAACTCAATGCGAGCCAATAGTAATTATCCCTCTCCACTTTTCACCTTCCTGGCCCAAGCCGATTTCAACAACTGTGCTCTTTCACCTCTGTGCTTTATCCATTGGCTATCTATCTACATCAAAACAGACCTTCCTTGTCAAGCATTTTAAATAAAGTTTTTTTTAAAAAAAACTTGACATTGTCTACCTTTTTCCATTAAATCTAGGCTAGGCACAATAATAATTTTTGCAATTTCATATTATTTTTCTAAAATAATATTTTTTTATACCGATTATTTATTGTACCAGTTAATCAATACCCAAAGGCAATCCTTAAAAAAAGCTCTCATACGTGAAGAAAAATCACTATACCATACTCATTTCACCGCCAAAAGCTGGGAGGACAAAACATTTCTCCCTTAGCAAAAGGTTCTTTTATTTCTCCCTCATCTTCCTCCTCATCCTCATTATAGGTAACTACATCGCGGTATTCAAGTACCAGGAGAGTACTCAACTTAGCAAAGAAAACACTAAGCTCAAAGCTGAAAAAGAAGAGATGGAGAAGGTGATACAAATCATTGATCAGATCAAAAAGGAGGAAACATTTATAAGAAATTTCCTGGGATTGGAAAAATCTGGCAC
Source organism: uncultured Thermodesulfobacteriota bacterium (assembly GCA_964473235.1). GTDB lineage: Bacteria > Desulfobacterota > WTBG01 > WTBG01 > WTBG01 > CAYYOQ01. Next base: position 4,036 of record CAYYOQ010000018.1, read on the forward strand.
CAATATGGGTGGTGAAGGACTTGAGAAAGTAGACCCCCCCTACATTGACACCTCTTCTACTCCACCCCTTGCCACCGACATCTCTCTCACCTCGAGCGATGAATCAGAGGTATCACCAATAGCGAGGGCCCGAGGACTTAAAAAAGATTTACAAGAGCTTATAGATGAATTAATCGATCGCAAGAGTGAGTGGAACACCAAACCAACCATTTTGCCTGTCGCCTCTACCGAGTACTTCATCACCTCCGGCTTCGGGTGGAGAAACAGTCCTTTTACCGGACTTCGTGAATTCCACCGGGGTTTAGATATCTCCGCCAAGAGAGGTACCCCGGTTATTGCTCCCGCTGACGGGACAGTGAAGGAGTGTGAGAAAGACCTCCACCTCGGCAAGTTTATAAGAATCAACCACGATAATAAACTCGCCACACTCTACGGACACCTCCTGCAACAAAATGTGAAAGTCGGGCAAAATGTTAAACGAGGTGACCTCATCGGTCTTGTGGGTAATAGCGGAATGTCTACCGGATACCACCTCCACTATGAGGTATGCAAAGATAATGTGAGTGTCAATCCTTACCAACACATTTTAAACCTGAACACCTCAAGTACCATGATGGCTATGCAATAGTAGCAAACCTTCATCACCCTTCTCAACCCCTCACCATCGTTTTAGGAAAAGCTCTCATGGGTATATTTAAAAAAAATAAAACCCCAGAGAACCTCGATACACTCATAGGAAGTAAGACCGTTTTCGAAGGGATTCTCATTTCCAATGAAAGCATCTGTATCGAGGGCACGATAAAGGGGAATGTGGAGTGCAAAGGGAGTGTAGTGGTAGGACAGGGAGGCAAGGTCAAGGCAGATATCACTGCAGAAAATGCCTTTATCGGCGGTCAAGTTAATGGCAATATCAAAACCAAAAACCGTCTGGAAATCACCTCTACCGGAAGAGTAAGAGGAGATATCGAGACTGCCTGTCTGGTCATTGCAGAGGGGGTTATCTTTGAAGGAAGCTGCCACATGATTACCCCTGAGAAAGGCGTTGTCGGCAGTCATCCTGATGCAAAGAGTGCTGCAAAACAAACCCCTGAGGTAGAGACACCCCGTCTTCACACTACAAACCAAGGAACCTCTCCCTAGACTTTCGCCCACGCACTCATCACCTACCTCAGTATGAATCTATGTGTTTTCCAAGAGGGACAAAAATACCCTATCGTGTTCTGTTTCAGGTGAGCTCTTGAGCATAAAGGTCTCAAGGGAAAGGAATAACGCCATGTATTTTGAAAAGTCAGGTGAAGAGCACACAGAAGCGACGTTAAGAACTGCTCACCAGGCAGCAATGGCGAGAAACGTAAGGTACCTCCTAGTGGCTTCCACTACAGGAGCCACAGGACTCAAAGCCGCTCATCTATGTAAGGATACAAACCTCACCTTGATCGTGGTAACTCATAATACAGGTTTTAAAGAACCGGGTATCCAAGAATTAGATGCCGCCACCAAGAAGGAAATTGAAACCTGGGGTGGGAAGATTCTCACCGCTACTATGGTCTTACGAGGGCTAGGAACCTCCATCCGAGGAAAAATGCACTACTCTCAAGAACAAATAGTAGCTGACACCCTTCGCATGATGGGACCGGGAACCAAGGTCTGTGTTGAAATGGTGGCGATGGCGGCTGATGCGGGATTAATTCCCTGTGAAGATGTCATCGCGATAGCGGGGACCGCACGGGGTGCTGACACTGCACTACTCATAGGAGCACATTCATCCAACCGTTTCTTCGATATTAAAATTAAAGAAGTGCTGGTCAAGCCCAGGAACTTATGATAGCCACTCTCCTCATTTTCTCGGAGGGTGGTTCTCCCTAAGGTCGTAATCCTCTCTATCTCCCTCTCTCCCCAGCGGACCACTTCTTCCATGCCACTGTCCAATGTCCCTCACCATACCATCAACTCTTAGTCCTTGACTCACAGAGAACATTTGTCTATACTGGATTTCACTAATGCCATAGTTTCTCGTTCCATGTTAGAAGAAATTATCCACAATCCTTCATTCTACCGCTATCTTGTTACCTTTGAGAAAGGCACCACTATCTTTCTCGAGGGGGATGCATCTCAAGATCTCTATATCCTCGTATCTGGACAACTAGACATCTATAAAGGAATTAAAATAATTTCCTCTCTTGTAGAGGAAGGATCTCTTTTTGGAGAAACCTCCTTCCTTCTGGGAACCAAGAGAACTGCGACGGTAAAAGCACGCGATGCGGCTCACGCGCTTCGCATCCCCAAAGAAGAAGTGGCGGTGTTCCTCCATGAATTCCCTGCCGTCGCAGGTGAAATATCCACCATACTCGCTCACCGACTTGATGAAGCCAATCAGGTGATCTACGGACTCAAAGAATTTTGCGATCAGCTTCCCGATGCGGTGGTACTGACTGACAAAAACGGAAAAATCATTTCCTGGAATATTGCCGCGGAAAAACTCTACGGGCGCTCCTGGAATCAGATGCGCTATAAGGCAGTTGAGGAAATGTACGAAGAACCTGACGCCTACCGTGCATTCATCGAGGAGGTTCGCACCAGCTATCCGGTGAGTGAAAAAATATTTAAGATACGACACCCAATTAAAGGTACGCGTTTTGTTTCAACCAGTACCACCGTACTCTTTGATGGCCACCACCACTTTCAGGGAATGCTCTCCCTCGCGCGTGATGTCACCTCAATGAGGAAAATGGAGGAAAAGTACCGGCGAGCTCGCTACTGGCTCACTCCTTGTGTAATCCTCCTGGTCCTTCTCTCTACTGCACTCTTCTTTACCTATCCCCACTTTACTAAAAGCTATCAGCTCACGGATGAGAGAAAGCGCGAGTTGAGAAACCAGATAGCCAAGGACTACCTTATGCTCACCTCACTATTAACTAATCTCTTCGAGGCAGAGGATAGGAAAAACGCAGCTCACCTACTGGAAGATTTTTTTGTCATTCAGGATAAGGCCTCAGTACCCTATACCGGTGTGGTGGTGCTCGACAGGGATAAGAAGGTATTTCTCGCATACTCAATCACACCTGAGATCGATGCTCAAACCATGGTGGGGAGTAGCTACGCGGGTATTGAATTCCACGACAGTGAACAATCCCCGCACAAGGTACTGACCCTTTTTAGGGTTGACCATAACCATCCCATGGGTCGAAAGGAGATAGAAATCGCCTTTGCGATAGAAAAGGAGAATCGATCCTTAGGCTGGTTGATCTTTCAAATGAACGTAGAGCTACTCAAGCAGAAATTTGGCATTGAAGAGAAAGAGCTGGAAAAATTCTGCTTCTAAACCTTTTATAGTACATTTCATTACCCAGATACCCCGCGAGAGCGGCGCACGTATAGTATCACCACCATCATTGACCACGAGCGTGTATGAGAACCAGCAAAACGGTACCATCTTATCACTGTGTGGTTTCTAAAGGAGAGGGGGAACGTATTACCCTCCACTTCGAAGGACGCATGGATGTTACCACCGCGGCACCCATGATCAGTGAGCTACGCCTCTTGCTCAAGAACTCCCCTCCTCTCAGCCTGACCGTGGATCTTGAGAGGGTAACCTATCTTGATGATTTCGGTGTGCTGGTGCTGGTGGAACTAAAACAGATACTCTCTCGTGGTAACGGTAATTTTTACCTCACCAATGCACAAGGCAAAGTCCGTGAAATCCTCGACCTCCTCAAATTTCCTACCCTGCCTGAATCGGTTGCCACCATCAGGAAGGTGCCCTCCACTATCTTTGTTCGCCTTGGAGAGGGAACCATCGGTGTCATTTCAGATATGAAATACCTGATCTCCTTTCTGGGAGCAGTGTGCCTCGCACTATTCTTTATACTTTTTCACCCCAAATCGCTACGAGGAGAGGACACGCTCTCCGCTATGCAAAGGACAGGGGTTGATGCCCTCCCCATTGTGGGGTTGATCAGTTTCCTTTTAGGCCTCATTATGGCCTTTATGTCTTCTGTCCAACTCAAACAATTTGGCGCCAACATTCTCGTCGCTTCCCTGGTCGCACTGGCCATGGTGCGTGAACTGGGACCCATCATGACAGCTATTATCGTGGCAGGAAGATCCGGTTCAGCCTTTGCTGCTGAAATAGGGACAATGAAGATTTCCGAAGAAGTCGATGCACTGTTCACCATGGGATTCGACCCCACTCGGTTTCTCGTCGTTCCGAAAATTATTGCGACGATGATAGTAGTTCCCCTGCTCACGCTCTTTTCCAATATGTTCGCCATCTCTGGGGGCCTCATCGTGGGAGTACTCATGCTTGATCTTACCGCCAACGCCTACCTCGCTCAGACGCTTCACACCTTAACGCTCTCTGACCTACTCTGGGGATTCTTTAAAAGTGGCGTGTTTGCCTTTCTCATCGCCTGGATAGGGTGCCTGAGAGGATTTCAGGTGAGGGGCGGAGCATCGTCCGTAGGTCACGCCACTACCTCGGCAGTGGTGAGTGGAATCTTTCTCATTATTCTTTCCGATGCAATTTTTGCAGTCATTCTCCAATACTGGGGATAGAAGGAAATGAAGCAACACGTCATTATCCAAGTAAAAAACCTCATTGCCCGCTTCCATGAGCATATCATCCTTGACCGCATCAGCTTCGAGGTGTACCAAGGAGAAATACTGGTGATTGTGGGTGAGAGCGGGTGTGGAAAGAGTACCCTCTTAAAACACCTGATCGGCCTCTACCATCCCCCTTCAGGACAGGTGCTCATTGAGGGTGAAGATATTACCACCTGCGATGAGGTAGAGTTTCAAAAGGTACTGAGAAAAATCGGTGTACTCTACCAGGGAAGCGCATTGCTCAGTTCCATGACCCTCTCTGAAAATGTAGCGCTCCCTATTCAGGAATACACCGACCTCCCCCACGATTCCATAGATACCATGGTGAAAATGAAGCTTACCCTGGTTAACTTGGGCGGCTATGAACACTATCTGCCCTCAGAAATCAGTGGAGGGATGAAAAAGAGGGCTGCGCTGGCAAGGGCAATGGCACTTAATCCTACCATCCTCTTTTTCGATGAACCCTCCGCCGGACTCGACCCTCTCAGTTCAGCTGAGTTGGATAACCTCATTATCACCATCAACAGAAACCTGGGTACCACCATGGTGATTGTTACCCATGAGCTCCACAGCATTTTCGCAGTTGCCCACAGGGTTATTATGCTCGATGCACGCGCCAAAGGAATAATTGCAGAGGGAAATCCCCACGAGCTGCGGGACAAAAGCACTAACCCTTTTGTCAGGCAATTCTTTAATCGACAGCTCACTCACCACTAGCAATTCCGGAGGGCATTCACTAATGGCTTCTACAAAAACCAAATTCGCGGTGGGACTATTCGTCCTAGGAGGTGTGAGCATTGCCCTGCTGGGTATCATTTGGTTAGGGGTAACCCGCTACTTCGAAAAGGGTCACTACTATGCAACCTATTTTAACGAATCTGTGCAAGGCCTTGATAAAGACTCACCGGTTAAATACAGGGGGGTCTCTATCGGGAGGGTGGCAAAGATAGGAGTGGCGCCAGATGAAAAACTGATTGAGGTAGTGTTGAAAGTAGAATCGGAGCAAAAGCTAGGAAGTGATATGGAAGCCCAGCTGAAATCAGTGGGGATTACGGGCAGTATGTTCATCGAACTTGATCAAAAGAAGGAGGGTGAACCTGATCGCTCACCCCCTCTTAATTTCCCCACTAAGTACCCGGTGGTCGCTTCAAAACCATCCACTATCAGTGAACTATTTCACGGCATTGATAAAGTCCTCACTCAGTTCAGCACCCTTGACCTTGAAGGAATTTCCGACGCACTGAAATCCACCATGGGCAGCCTCAACCACGCCATTATTGATGCCAATGTGAAAGCCATCTCAACCAACCTGGAATCATCTATCGAGAGGTTTGACACGCAGATCCTGGGAAGGGTAGAATCAACTACCTCTCTTCTCGAACACCACCTCGCTATTACCGCACAGAACCTTGAAAAGGCAAGTGTAAACCTAAACAGGTTACTTGAGCTCATTGCTGATCAGCCGTCTCAATTACTCTTTGGTGAACCACCTCCTCCCCGCAGGGTGGAGCCTGACGATGAAAAATAGTACTCGTAAACTTATCGCAAGGTAAGTAGTAGTTACCCTCATCTGATTACTTCATTTCGGTGAAGGAGTGTACCCATGGGTCTGCAAAAAAGAGTATGTCTCTCTCTTATTGGAATAACTATACTGATAGGGTCATGCATCAAGCTCAGCCAGCCCAGCAGCAAAATTGAACACTTCACCCTAGAGTATGATGCTCCTCAGTTAGCCGACCGCACACCTCTTGCCCACGTGATACGAGTAGAGCGTTTTAGCGTAGCTCCTGAATACAATTCAGACCGAATTACCTACCGGGATAAATCTTTCAAGAGAGATGCGTATGTGTACTACCGGTGGCGTGCAAATCCTGGCGATCTCATTACCTCTTTCCTGGTAAGGGATATGAAGCACTCTGGACTATTTAAAGCGGTGCTCTCCTATGACAGTAGACTTCCTTCCTCTTTCCTGGTAGAAGGAACGGTCGATGAGTTCTTTGAGTTCGATACTGAGGAACGGTGGGAAGCGGTGCTCTCCGTGGGTATTACGCTCATGGCAGAACATGAACCAGAGAGTAGCAGGAAAATTCTCTTCCAAAAAAGTTTTCACGCACGCCACCCCTGCGCGAGAAAACATCCACGGGCGCTCGCAGAAGCAATGAGTGAGGCCATGTCAGCGGTTTCGAAGGATATCCTCGAAACCCTCCACAGCTTCCTCAAAAAGCACACCAAGTAGTTATAAAGTTTTGTTCCTTAACGCTCTTCCTTGTAGATTTTACTTGATAAAATATTTTCTTCCACTATAATGCCTTAAGTACCTTGGTGTACGGATATGGTAAGGATGTATCATCTAACATATTAACCACTAACTATGGAGGTGAACGCCTATGGCAAAACCCATGACCAAAGCACAACTCGTAGCAAAACTCTCTGATAAACTTGGCATTACCAAAAAGGACGTGAGCAGCTTTTTAGATTCACTCAATGACATTGCCTATAAGGAAACTAAGAGTGCTGGTTCTTTTGTGCTTCCAGGTTTAGGCAAAATGGTCTTAGTAAAACGTAAGGCGCGAATCGGGAGAAACCCTGCCACAGGAGAAGAGATCCAGATAAAGGCCAAAACCGTTGTGAAATTCAGAGTTGCCAAAGCCTGCAAAGACGCCATTCTCCCCTCTAAGTAACACCCTTTTTTTAGAGCCAACCTAAACCCGGTACGCATACGCGTACCGGGTTTTTTTCTACCTGCTCTCTACGCGATCGAGAGTAAACACTATCAGATCTATTCCCCCCATGAGAAGTTGTAAAGATGGTAACCTACTGCTGCTGAGAATTTCTGCAACGGAAAATTTTTTCAATAACCTCTTTAACTTTTAATCGCCGATCAACCCCTTACCTTTGATTCCTTCCTGCTCTTCTTCCCTCAGGTCAGTTACCTAACCGTCTTTTCCTTCAACCACTATCTTTCTTAATGAATTATTACCTTTTCTCCCTTACCTATTCACTACACTCATCAATACGCAGGCATTCATCCAACACTTTTAAATAATATCCTATAATTACCTATTAAAATATAACATGCGTTACATTAATGAGGTACAACATAGTGTATTCATATTATAAGAAAATACAACATATTGATTTTTTTTCTTGACACAAAAAATTTATTTATATAGTATTGCATTAAATTAATGAAGTGTTTTCGAAAAGGGATATTTCAGATAAAAAAATATAATGTGGTTCTTTGATAGTAAGAAAGAAAAATATAGAAATGAGGCCTTTACGTTAGAGATTGTTTCAAATCTACTGCAGACCTTAAAGAACAAGGGATTACGTGGCAGTAGAGAGACAAATTGAAAAAAATCACAGGCAGCACCTCATTATTTTAGTATAAGAAAAACTAAGGGTATTTCATTTGATTCTTTCACTAATGACTAGAAGCTGGACAAGGAAAACGAAGGTGAAGCAACCCCTCTCACGTAGTATCATTGAGAGGGGTATTTTTTTTAACACCCTAGGGAGGAGCCACAATGAATAGGGCTGAAGAAATAGCCTTCCCACATGATGAAGAACCAGAAGGTATAAGCCATGCCTTCCACATTGCACACGAATGGCACAGCGACTATAAACATTCCCTCAAAAATATTGAGGCACTCTCCCACTACATTCCCCTCAAAGCGAGAGAAAAGCTTCTCCTCAGGCAGATTATAAAAACCTACCATATGAGAATTCCCCTCTACTATCTCTCTCTCATGCAAGAGCCCTCCAATCCCCTCGATCCTATAAGAAGGCAATGCATTCCCGCCATAGAAGAATTGTATGAAGGAGATCATGAAAGCATTGATCCGCTGGGCGAAGAGAGGACCTCTCCCACTGCTTGTATGGTGCATCGTTACCCTGATCGCGTACTGCTCCTCGTCACCAACCACTGCTTTATGTACTGCCGCCACTGCACCCGAAAGAGATTATGGAAGACGGAGAACTTTGTACCCACCCTGAGTGATATTGAGCAGGCCATGGACTATGTGAGAAGAAACGAGCAGATACGGGAAGTGATTGTCTCTGGCGGCGACCCACTCACCCTGCCCACGGGAAGGCTTGATCGCATTCTCTCCACCATTGCCAGCATACCTCACGTTGAAGTAATCCGCATCGGGACAAGGGCTCCCGTAGTGCTACCTCAGAGAATCGACGAAGGCTTGTGCCGCGCACTGGAGAAGTATGCGCACCTCTGGATCAATGTGCAGTTCAATCATCCCTGGGAGGTTACCCCTGAGGCAATCAGTGCGTGCAGGAAACTGCAGCGATGCGGAATTCCCCTTAGTAACCAATCCGTACTACTCAAGGGAATAAATGACGACACTCAGGTAATGACCGAATTGTGTCATAAGCTGCAAAGTATCAGGGTGAGACCATACTACCTCTTCCAGTGCGACCCCGTAGTCGGTGCTTCCCACTTCAGGACGTCCCTGTTCAAGGGGGTTGAGGTAATTGAAAAGATGAGAGGTCACACCAGTGGCATGTGTGTTCCCACCTTTGTGGTTGATGGCATTGATGGAAAAGGAAAGGTCCCGCTTGCGCCCAACTATTTAATGTCTGTTACCAGTGAGGGCGTACTACTAAGAAACTACAACAATCAAACCTTCTTCTATGAGAATCCCACAGGATGATTTTCGTATGGGGGGTAACGTCCCCACCATCATCGGTATCGCCTTCAACCTCAAAAAACCATCGCAGGATGACACCTACGAAGAATACGATGAGATAGAGACCATAGAGGCACTGCAAGAAGAGCTTGAACGATATGGTTTTAAGGTATCGCAGATGTGGGTTGATCACATCTTTCCTTAT
>CAYYOQ010000018.1:13495-16811 GCA_964473235.1 uncultured Thermodesulfobacteriota bacterium
AATGAACACTTTTTAAAAAACATTCTCAGCGAGCACGTTGAGTTTGTGCTGAACATTGCTGAGGGCGTAGGGAAAACACGAGGAAGAGAATCTCAGGTTCCCTGCATTCTGGAAAATCTGGGATTACCTTACTCGGGGTCAGACCCTGTTGCGTTAGGCATAACGCTCGACAAATACCTTACCAACCTCCTTCTCTCCTCTGCAGGTATTCCTGTTCCCTTAATGTTCATGGTAAAAACCGCAAAGGAAGTTGATTCACTCAAAGGCATTTTTAAAAGAAAAAAAAGTTTTATTGTGAAGCCTCGGTGGGAAGGTTCCTCTAAAGGAATATTTTCAAATTCTATAGTGCACAACTTCACTGAATTGAGAAAGAGGGTGAAGAACGTACTTTTACACTACCACCAGCCCGCGGTGGTTGAGGAGTTTTTAGAGCGGGATGAAATCACTACAGGGGTGTGCGGCAATAGCTCTCCCCGTATCCTGGGAATGATGAAAATTGCCTATCGCAATTCCTCAGCAACACCTTTTATCTATTCTCTAGAAAATAAGAGAGCGTGGCACACAAAAATTAAATATGAGCCACAGCGCTCTATTCCCCGCAGTATCCAGAAACAGATTACCCAGTATGCACTGAAGGCATTCCGTACGTTGGAGCTGCGCGACCTTGCGCGCATAGATTTCAGAGTCGATAAAAACAACATCCCCAAAATAATAGATATCAATCCCCTTCCCGGGCTCTCACCCCACTACAGTGATCTCCCCATTCTCTACCGGCTGAAAGGAAAAGGTTACTCTGACCTCATTGAGGCCTTGTTACGGGAATCTTTTAAAAGGCACGGTTTCACCTGGAAACACTAACCTGAGGGTACGGTGAAGATAGTCATTTCAGTGTGCAGAGAAATCAAGGAACGTTACGATGCCCATGATGTGCTACACAGCAAGGAGTTTCTAGAGGATACCTTTTCAAAGAAGGCCTTAGCCAGTGAAGCTCTCTACTTAGAAGCGAGTGATTTTGATAATGCGGAAGCACTCAAGCAAAGAATAGTAAACAGTAATCCCTCATGTGTGTTCAATCTCTTTGAAGGACTTATCAACGATTCCTACAAGGAGGCAGAATTTGTGAGCATTTTAGAATCACTCAACATTCCCTATACCGGCAATCCCTCTCGCACCTTGAGTCTCTGCCTCAATAAAGAGATATCCAAAAAGGTCTTGCGGGAGCACCACATACCAGTTCCCAAGGGAACAGTTATCACACACATCAGCGATCTCAACCCTGACCATGTCACCTTTCCCTCCTTCATAAAACCGTGTTGCGAAGATGCGAGCCTAGGAATAGATGAAGATTCCCTAGTGACTACACGAGAAGCCCTCTACAGTGTACTGGAGAAGAAATTAAAAGAGCACTCAAAAGGAATCATAGTAGAAACATTCATACCTGGCAATGAATACAATGTTGGGTTTCTGGGAGAATACCCTTTTGAGCCACTGGGTGTTTCTGTGCTCAATTACTCTTATCACAAAACGCTTCTGCCTTTTCTAAGTTACAACGCTAAGTGGAAAGCAGAAACGGAAGAGTATAAAGTGCTCACACCTTCTCCTGAAGAGGCAATAGATGAGCAGCTAAAAAGGAAGATTATCACGACGGCGAGAGAGGCAGGAAAGGCATTGGGTTGCAGGAACTATTTTAGAGTAGATATGAGGGAAAAGGATGGTGAGCTTTTCGTGCTGGATGTAAACCCCAATCCTGATATCAATAGGGACAGTGGATTCATGAGGCAAGCGTATGCTAAGGGATACACCTACGAAGACGTTATAGAGAAAATTTTAAAATCCGCAATCACTCCTGTGAATTAAAAACCATGGAAGAGGCTACCGCAGAGACCTACATCTCTATCGCTGAATGTACGGGAGCATTTACACCTGCAGAAATAGAGGTATTAAGGGAAGTGCTCGATGACTGGTATCATAACACTGACACTACCTACATGCTCCTCGATGAAAAGGTAGATCACACCATCGCAGGTTTTGTAATCTTTGGAAGATCTCCCATGACTGAGTTCAGTTGGGATATCTACTGGCTGGTAGTGAATAAACCCTCTCAGGGTAGAGGGATTGGGAAAACCCTGCTCAGGAAGGTGTATGAGTTCATTACTCACACCGACCGAAGAGCTACTATAAGAGTAGAGACAGCCGGAAAAGAAGGCTATGCGCATACAAGGAATTTTTACAGGAGTGCAGGGTTCACCGAGGTCGGAAGAATTCCTGACTTTTACAGTCAGGGAGATGATCTTGTAATCCTCCATAGAGTTGTTTAAAATGGTTGTTTATTGATACCTTCCCACCTTTAAGCTGGTTTCTTAGATCTCTCCCGTTTAATTAACTTCTCAACCTCTACTGCAAAAAATACTACCGATGATAATGCGAGTGCAAATGCAAGTTCATTCAAAGTCAGAGGTTCTGTTTTGAATATTGGATTCAAAAACGGGACATAGATTGTTGCCATTTGAAGGATAAAGGTCAATAGGACTGAGCCGACAAGGTAATTGTTAGAGAATAATCCTATCTTGAACAATGACTCTTTTTCAGACCTTATGGCAAGGACATGGCCAAGCTGGGTCAAACAAAGAACCGTGAATACCATGGTCTGCCAATGAGCATGCCCGGTCTTAATCGACAATGACTGAACAAAAAGAACAATGCCCGCCATTAAAAGGCCAACCCATAGTGCATGAAATCCCAGTCCGTGTGCAAATATGCTCTCTTTTGGATGTCTCGGTGGTCTGCTCATAACATCCCCCTCCGCAGGTTCAACAGCAAGCGCAAGGGCAGGGAGTCCGTCCGTGACCAGATTTATCCAGAGTATATGGATCGGCAGAAGAGGTATCGGTAGGCCGACCAGAGGTGCAAGGAAGAGAGTCCATATTTCGCCTGAGTTTGTTGTAAGAAGATATTTTATGAACTTCCTGATGTTATCAAATATCTTTCTACCTTCTTTTACTGCCTTCACTATGGTTGCAAAATTGTCGTCGAGGAGTATCATATGAGCAGCTTCCTTTGAGACATCGGTCCCTGTAATGCCCATAGCAACGCCTATATCAGCCCTCTTTAATGCAGGTGCATCATTCACCCCGTCTCCGGTCATGGCCACAAACTGGCCTTTATCTTGAAGCGCCTTGACTATCTTTAACTTCTGCTCAGGTGCAACCCTTGCATAAACGCTGATATGTTCAACCCTTTCTTCAAATTCCTCCAGGGGTAATGTATCAAGTTCTCTCCCTGTAAGTATCGCCCTGGAATCATCTTCCAGTATCTC
>CAYYOQ010000019.1:0-16487 GCA_964473235.1 uncultured Thermodesulfobacteriota bacterium
AACAGGTAGCTAATGGGTGAAAGGGAGAAAAACAATTAATGGCACGATCTAAATTTAAGCACAAGATAAAGAGGCATAGACTGGAACTAAAATTAAAAAGACAGAGAGAAAAAAAGAAGGGAGCACCGGGAGAGAAAACTACCTAATTAATCCTTTAATGCCTTAATCTTATCCTGAGCCAACTCTACGACAGGCAGAGAAGCATCTTGAGTGTCGGCTACCTTCGTATAGAACTCAAGGGCACGAACTCTATCATTGAGGGCTTCATAGCAACGGGCAATGCTCAGGTACCCTGATTCTCTTAGCATAGCTTCACCCTCACCAACAGCCTTTTCGAAGTAGTTCAGTGCTTGGGTATAGTCTCCTTGTGCTTCATGGCAATATCCCAGGCCTTCAAAGGCAAACCCTCGCAAGTAATTTCCCTTTCTCGATTGGTTAATAAACCGTTCGTAGTTCTCAGTAGCTTTATCATACTCCTTTAAACGGTAAAGGCACTCTCCCTTATAGAATAGGGCGTTGAGGGCTGCTGAGGTTCCCTTATGCCTGTTAATGATATCCTCAAACTTTCCTAAGCTGATGCGATATCGTTCTGCGGCACTCTGCTCCTTAGTCTCACCCTTCTGGTACAACTGTTGTACCTGTAAGAAGAGAAGCGCAGCTTCTTTCTCTCTTCCCCTGCTATAGTAAAACCACCCAGTGACAATCACCATAGCAATACCTACTGCAATCGCGCTACGGGCAACCGTCTGATAGTGATTCTTTACATACCCTATAATTAAACTTGAGGTAGAGATAAATTCGTCAGGTTTTTTTTCCTTCTTGGTAACTATCTTTATTTTTTTAGGCATAGACTCCTCGCGTGCTAAAATTTTGGACTAGTCTACATAGTACTCGTATTTTTGTCAACGTTTTGTTATAGTTTCTCCATAATCTATAAACTATTTCTATCGCAATCCTATGGAACCACTAACATTTATTGATGCCCACGTTCACGGTTTCCTCACACCAACTGATGAAACCCACTTTGCCTCAACTATTCATGCTCTGACCACTAAGGGTCTTGAAAAAATCATTATCACCGTTCTCCCCTATCACCACTTTGACTACCAGACCAAACGTACTCTTTCCCCCCCCCATATTCAACCTGTGCTCAGCAAGGATAACTTTGACGAAACCGCACTCCTCATCCAATGGATTGACAAGTATCAGCTACAGCACACGGTCATTCCCTTTCTCGACGTAAGATTTATAACAGAAAAGGTGAGTGATGTCATACGTTCCGCCAGGGCACAAGGGTGTAGGGGTATTAAAGGTGCCTTTATACCTGAATCAGACAGGGTACTCAATATCCAAGGCATACCCCAGGCGCTCGGTATTTCCCCTCAGCACTACCAACATATGCAGGAAGAAATTTTTAGCTGTGCCCATGAGTTCACCCTACCCCTCCTCTACCACATCAACCTCTCTCAATATGCTGAGTGGCTTAACTCGACACTTGAACACACTCCCACGGTCAGGGTAACTATTCCGCACTTCGGGTACAGCCTACGGGGAATCACCGATCTATTAAATCGCTTTGAACACACCTATACTGACCCTTCCTTTCTCCTCTCCCTCCTCCGTAAGAATAACCAGCGCTACCTCAATTTTATCACCAGCTACTCTACAAGGATACTGATGGGCTCAGACACCATTATTACCACCAACCCTGTCGAAGAAATCATCTCCTACGCCCGCTATTTTGCACACCTCACCGCACCAGAAGCAGTGAAGCACGCCATTTTAAGGAACAACACCTACCGCTTCCTCGCCCTCACCCCACCGTACATTCTAAATCCGAAGCACGAAACAGCTTAGATTGAAGATATGCGATGTGGGATTGAAATGATTAATGGGGGCAATAAATAGTTTACAGAAAGAAGAACCGTCATTGCGAACGAAATGAAGCAATCTCATTTTATAGTTGTGTGTGAAGTGCTTCGTCGCTGTACTCCTCGCAATGACATGTAAACTATTTTATGCCCTGAGTAATACCCTATCTCAGATCTCACCTCACCCATCATCAAGTGTTTTTCTAGGTTATCTGCTATCTCTCCTGGAGACAGGTGAGAGATGCCTTCATCTTTTCAAAGTTATAGCGGTTGATTCCGCGTACCTTTCTCAAGTCATCCAACTGCGCAAACCGACCATACACCTGTCGATAGCCTATGATAGCCTGTGCAGTTCGCTCTCCGATATAAGGTACCGCCACTAACTCCTCAACATTTGCAGTATTAATATCTATAGGAATAAAATAGAGAAGCCGTTTTTGAGCCTCCATCATTTCTATCTTAATAAAAGGGGTTGTACCCGCAATGATCACTTTTGCACCATTGGGGATGGTAGTCGAAAAGTGCTCTGGTGGTAACGCCACCTTGCCCTTGAGGCCGCCTGCCTCATCTATCAATTCAGCCAGGGTAACCTCATGATCAAAACCGTAAATGCCTGGGTTTTTCACCTCTCCCTCTACCTCCAAGGCAATGGGGAGAGGCTTTTCATCACCACCGGTGACTGACGAAGTAAACAATGTAAGGCTGTGGTATGACAGGTATCTAAAGAAAAAGAGAGTAAGGAGAGCAACTACTACTATAAGGAGTATACGGTAGTGCGGTGGGGTAAAGGTTACCATGTGGCAGAGGACAAATGGTACGAGGTCACTTTCTCTCATCCTTGTAAAGTTTATAGCTGATGCTGTCAACGAGCGCTTTCCAGCTTGCCTCAATGATATTCTCGGATACCCCCACTGTTCCCCACCGGTGCTTTTTGTCGCCCGTCTCAATCAACACCCGCACCTTAGCCGCTGTTCCTTGACCACTGGAGAGCACCCTCACCTTATAATCTATGAGTTCAATATCTTTCAACTGGGGATAGAACTTTTCTAATGCCTTTCGCAGTGCATTATCAAGCGCATTCACCGGCCCGTTGCCCAGTGAAGCGGTATGCTCTGTTCTTCCCCCCACCTTCACCATGATAGTAGCTTCACACACCGGGGGTTCATCTTCCCGCCGCTCGTTGATCACCCTGAAACCCACCAGTTCAAAATATTTTCGCTTTGTCCCCAGCGCCTCCATCATCAAAAGCTCAAAGGAACCCTCTGCTCCCTCAAACTGGAATCCTTGTCCCTCGAGCTCCTTGAGCCTCTCCACAATCTCCTGCACCACCGGGTCTCTGCTGGAGAGGCCGATCCCAAACTCCTTTGCCTTTTGCAGAATGGTACTCTTGCCTGAGAGATCAGAAATCAACACCCGCTGCGTGTTTCCTACCAGCTCAGGGGGAACGTGCTGGTAAGTCTCGGGTTTCTTTTGGATAGCACTCACATGTACCCCACCCTTGTGGGCAAAGGCACTACTACCCACATAAGGCTGGTGTTTAAGCGGTTGAAGATTAGCCAGCTCATACACAAACCG
Source organism: uncultured Thermodesulfobacteriota bacterium (assembly GCA_964473235.1). GTDB lineage: Bacteria > Desulfobacterota > WTBG01 > WTBG01 > WTBG01 > CAYYOQ01. The sequence goes on from CAYYOQ010000019.1 coordinate 3,447, forward strand.
CGACACCTCCTGCAGCTGAGCAAGCTGCCTTTTGCTCACGCAGTTATAGTTGAGCTTTACCCTGAGGTTGGGAATGAGGGAACACAGATTTGCATTACCACAGCGCTCCCCAATCCCATTGATGGTTCCCTGAACATGATCAATCCCTAGCTGAACCGCCACCAGGCTATTAGCAACCGCTACCTCTGAGTCATTATGGGTATGAATACCCAGCGTTGTTGTGGCGAGGCATTTCTTTACCTGCTCAATGATTTCACTCAGCTGATGAGGTAAGGTACCACCATTGGTATCACACAAGACAATGCAATCGGCCCCTGCGTGTGCCGCCTCTTTCAGCGTCTGGAGCGCATAGGAGGGGTTAGCTTTGAAACCGTCAAAGAAGTGTTCAGCATCAAAGAACACTTGAGAAAAATGTTTTTTGAGATAGGAGATACTAAGTCCAATGAGTTTTAAATTCTCGGGGAGGGTGATACCTAAGGCATCTTTCACATGGATATCCCAGCTTTTCCCGAAGATCGTTGCCACAGTGGTTTTTGAAGTGATCAGCGATTTAAGATTGTGATCTTCCTCAGGCAAGGTCCCTGCCCGGGCGGTACTGCCAAACGCCACCACCTTGGCATGGGAGAGAGGAAACCGCCGAATCTCTTTGAAGAACTGACTATCTTTGGGGTTTGACCCCGGCCACCCCCCCTCAATATAGTGAATCCCTAGTTCATCAAGCTTTCTCGCAATCCTCACCTTGTCCTCTACGGTAAACGATATATCTTCAGCCTGGCATCCATCCCGCAAGGTGGTATCATACAATACTATTTCTCGCATAGTACCCTGCCCCCTCATCCCTGTACCCTATCTTCTTGATGCTACTCTGTGCTTACTGCCTCTTCACCCAGTTCAAAGGCCTCATGGAGCGCTCTCACCGCAAGTTCTACATACTTTGCGCTCATCACACAGGAAATCTTTATCTCGGAGGTGCTGATCATCATGATGTTAATACCTTCCTTACCCAAGGTAGCAAACATCTTCGCAGCTACTCCCGCATGGCTTTTCATACCTACCCCGATAATGGAAACCTTCGCTACCTCTTTGTCATACTGAACATCTTTCGCACCAATTTCTTTCACTATCCCTTTGATCACCTCAAGAGCCTTTTTCATATCAGACTTAGATACAGTGAAGGTAACATCGGTATACCCATCTTCACTCACATTCTGAATAATCATATCCACATTGATATTCGCCGCGGAAATGGGGGTAAATATCTTCGAGGCAGTACCAGATCTGTCGGGTACCTTGACGATGGTAATCTTCGCCTCATCTTTATTGTAGGCAATCCCTGAAACAACAACTTTTTCCATGGTCTCATCCTCCTTAGTAACTACGGTTCCGCTATTCTGAGAAAAGGTGGAACGTACGTGAACAGGAACATTGTACTTTTTCGCCAGTTCCACCGAACGGGTCTGCAACACCTTAGCACCTAAACTTGCCATCTCTAACATCTCATCATAAGTAATCCTGTCTAATTTCCTCGCATTTGAGCAAATATTGGGATCGGTGGTGTAGACACCTTCTACATCCGTGTAGATCTCACACACATCAGCATTGAGGGCCGCCGCAATGGCAACCGCAGTGGTGTCCGACCCCCCTCTACCCAGGGTAGTCACATTCTCTTCTTCGTCAATACCCTGAAACCCTGCAATCACCACGATACTACCATCTCTCAGTGCTTTGGTGATCTTCTCGGAATCAATACTCAGTATACGGGCTTTGGTAAATTCACTGTTAGTGACAATACTCACCTGGAAACCCAGAAAGGAAACCGCTCTATACCCCATCGATTGCAGTGCTATAGCGAGCAGCGCAATGGAAACCTGCTCTCCTGTGGATACCAGTACATCATACTCACGCTCATCTGGCCTCTCTGCAATCTGATGGGCTAATCCAATCAGCCGGTCGGTTTCTCCCGACATGGCAGACACTACTACTATCAGGTCGTCTCCTGTCTTCTTCACTTCAATCACCCTTTCTGCCACATGCCGTATCCTCTCGATACTACCTACCGAAGTTCCTCCATATTTTTGAACAATAAGCGCCACTGCTGTTCTCCTCCTTCCTTTTTTACTATTCCTTAAACACCATTACAAAACTTCCTTGGTACTCTAGTACTGATCATCACCCTCGGAAATATTTTTCCCAATTCTTTCTACCATTTCTCCATAGCGATGCCCCCTCCCCCAGAGGCTCAACTTTCTCACATGGTAGTCAACATACTCAAGCACTATCATTAAGTACTCGGAGGGCAAAAATGGCTCTATCTTCTCAGGCCACTCAATTATCGAAACCCCCTCCCCCTGGAAATACTCCTCTAATCCTAGGTGTTCAACCTCTGCACTAGTGTTAATCCTGTAAAAATCTAAATGGTAGAGGGGAATTCTCCCCTTATATTCGTTGATGAGGGTAAAGGTAGGGCTGGTAACATAATAGTCTCTACTCACCCCCAACCCATCAGCAATACCTTGAGCAAGGGTGGTTTTCCCTGCACCTAGTTCACCCTTCAAGGCAACAACATCACCCCTCTCGAGGAGTATTCCAAGCAGCTTTCCCCACTGGTGGGTCTGTTCAGGGGTAGTTGATGAGAGCACAACCTGAGCTTCCATAGCCCCACCCGCATGTTAAATAACTGCACCCACCTGGTATCGCTCATCTGATGCAAGCGACGGTGGAAGTACCTGCTCTATCATTGACTTTAATACTCGAGGTATCTCACTGAGTAAATCACCGGCAAGCAATCCTACCGGACCACTCTCTGCTGCAACCAGATCCCCTAGCATACCATGTAGAAATACCGCGAGCTGTGCACTGGTCAGCACCTCATAGCCCTGAGCGATGAAACCTGTAATCATTCCGGTCAGTATATCTCCCATTCCGCCTGATGCCATCCCCGCATTACCAGTAGGGTTAATAAAGACACTTCCTCCCGGATCGGCAATAATAGTTCGTGCACCTTTTAACACAAGATAACAACCATAGCGTGTGGCAAAATCTCTGGCAATAGTAACTCTATCTTTCTGAATCGCCTGTGTGTTCGTCCCGGTGAGGCGTGCCATTTCGCCAGGGTGAGGGGTAAGCACCAGGGGGGTCCTTCTCCGCCTCAGTACCTCTAGGTTTCCGGAAAGTGCGTTAATAGCATCTGCATCAATCACCAGCGGAATAGTAATGTCTTCCACAACTTTGGTAACCAGCTTTACCGCTCCCTCACGAGTTGAGATTCCTGGTCCAAGCGCAATAACCTTTTTCCCCTCCGACAACGCTCTAATCTTTTTAAAACTCTCCATCCCTAAAAATCCGGGTTCCCCCTCCGCGAGAGGCTCAGTCATCACCTCGGTGAGTTTGCCCTCCATAATGCTATGTAAACTTTCAGGAATGCCCAGAGTAACCAGACCCGCTCCCACCCTGGCTGCTGCCAGCGAGGCAAGGGCAGCGGCTCCCGTTTTTCCCTGAGAGCCCGCAATGACCAGCACATGCCCATAATGTCCCTTGTGAGCATCGGGATCCCTCACTCTAAGAAACCTGCTCACGCTTTCGAAATCCAATAAAAAGTCAGTGATTGGTTCCTCCTCCAGAAGATGGTGAGGGATACTGATATCAACAATCTTTATCCTTCCTGCATAATGTGCCCCGGGATAGATAAGCATCCCCCGCTTTGGCAACCCAAAGGTGATGGTGAGGTCAGCTTTCACACACGCACTCAATATCTCTCCTGTAGTCGCATGTAATCCCGAGGGGAGATCAACCGCCACGGTGGGTACCTCACAGTGATTGAGATCATCAATTACCTCTCTCACCACACCCTTCACCTCTGAAGTAAGTCCTGTACCGAAGATGGCATCAACAATCAGGCAGCATTCTTCTACCTCTGCCAGATGCGCTTTCCAGCCGCTCAGGTCTTGAATTTCAACGAGAGGAGCCTTCATCGTGGAGAGAATAGCTAAGTTTGATCTCGCGTCTCCCTTAACCTCTTCTCGTGCTGCCAGCAAAAACACCTTCACGCTTACTCCCCGGTTAAGTAGGTAGCGTGCAATGACGAACCCATCACCGCCGTTATTCCCTTTGCCTGCAATAATCGCCACCTTTCCCTTGAGAATTGCAGGATAACTCTTAAGGATCTCTCCTACGGCTCCCCTTCCGGCATTCTCCATTAGCACTATCCCAGGGATACCGGCTTCTTCGATAGTTCTTCGATCCAACCTCTGCATAACCTCAGTAGTCGCGACCTTCATGTTCTTGACACCTCTCTTTTATCCTCTGATCAAGGTGAGCATCTCCCGCACGGCTCGCTCCATCCCCACCAGCATCGCCCGCGCGATAATACTATGACCTATGCTAAATTCCTCAATCTCTTTAATAGTAACCAGTTTCTTTATATTATGATAGTTCAATCCGTGTCCTGCGTTAATTCCCAGTTCTAATCGAGAGGCCACCTCAACCGCCTCGATAATCTTATCTAGCTCCCTCTTTTCCTGGGTGAGGTCTTTTGCCTCCGAAAAGGCACCGGTGTGGATTTCAACACAGTCTGCACCGATTTCCTCCTTGGATACTGCTATCTGTTTCTGGTAAGGATCAACAAACAGACTCACTACAATCCCCACGCCGCGCAATTCCTTTACCACCCTTTGTAATGACTTTCTATTGTGGATGACCTCGAGCCCTCCTTCGGTGGTGAGTTCCTCACGTTTCTCCGGTACCAGCGTTACCATATCAGGTCTCACCGTCCGAGCAATCTTGATCATCTCCGGTACCGCCGCCATCTCCAAATTGAGTGTGGTGGTAACCGTCTTTCTCAACAGCTCAAGATCCCTGTTCTGAATGTGTCTCCTATCCTCGCGTAAGTGGACAATAATACCATCACAGCCCGCCAATTCTGCAAGTGCCGCTGCAATCACCGGATCAGGTTCATTAATCCCCCGCGCTTGCCTCACGGTTGCCACATGATCGACGTTCACCATCAATCCTGCCATAACACTCCTTTCACTCCATTCCCTCTCTAAGGTTTTCTCATGCTGACGAGTTCTCTTCTCACCACCACTTTAAACCACAACGGCGTTGCCGCAACCAGGGTCACCTGTTCAGGAAGGGTTATCTGTGCCTTTTTTGAATAACTACCAGGCACCACACCCGCTAAATCAATGAGGACCTTCACCTTTCCTCCCGACACATCTTTCACCAGGTGGTAGGGACCCTTTACCACTAATTGCACGGTCGAGGGAACAATATCAGCTCTATAGCTGCTGTTACACACTTCTACCTTGATATCGGATAATATGGTTTCAATAACCTTTTCACTAATGATCAAGAACGCACTCACCTTTTCTAGATTGATGGTACGGGGAGGAGCAACTCCTGTGAGTACCAAGGTAACCTCTCGATTAATATCGCTCGCGAACCCTGAGATATCAAGAGGTTCTGTCACCACTTTTTCCAACTCATCCGCTTCACTCTTGGCCAATCGCACCTCTACAAACTCGGGTGTAACCGATATCCGGGAAATTTCATACCCCTCTTTAAGAACTCCTTTGGTAGTGAGCTGCACAGGAACTATTTTGGTAACCAGTGGCTCTACGGTCACCGAGAGCTCAGCAGGGCTGATGGCGGTAACTTTAACTCCATTGGGAAGTTTTACCTTATCCACCAGGTTCCTGAAGGTGGTGGTACCTGCTCTGACCCCCTCCAGATTAATCATCGCCTTGATACTGCTTGATGATAACGTAGCCAGTATACCTCGTGATCCCCTCACTCTCAGGCTCACGCTGTCAGCAGTCTGAGTGGTGATAATCAAATCATCAGACTTATTAAGCAACACCAGCGGCACCTCACTAAAAGAGAACTCTGCTTCTCTCTCCCCCATTACAAAAAACCACAGGGAAATTGCTAATAAAAGGGAAAAGAATTTTAACGCCTTGTTCTCCACAAAAATCTTTTTTAAGAGTGCCGCCATGTTCTTATCCCTGGTACCCGAACCTTACTCTCCTTTTTCATAAGGGAGTAACTTTATGAGGGTATCTCTCAGAACTTTATCACTAAGGTTCCACCTGAGTGTCCCCTCATAGGCAAGAGAAATAGTTCCTCGCTCCTCAGAAACAATAACTACTACCGCATCGGTCTGTCTGCTCAGACTAATGGCGCATCGATGTCTGGTACCCACCACGCTGCTCACCTCGATATCCGTATCGAGCGGCAAGAGGCAGCCCGCGGCCGCAATCCTCCCCTCCTGAATAATGATAGCTCCATCGTGGAGAGGGGAAGTGTGTTGAAAAATACTAGTAATCAGTTCTTTCTTCACCCTTCCGTCGATGGGGATGCCTTTCTCTACGTAATTATTCAAACCTGTTCTCCGTTCGAGTACCATAAGCGCACCCAGCCTTTTCTCTACCAACGCCGCACCAGCTCTCAACACTTCTTCAACAATCTCTACCTTCTCCAACTTCTCACCATTACTGCTGATGAAAGGGTTTCTTCCTACCCGGGTGAGTGCCCTCCTGATATCATCTTGGAAAATCACAATGATCACCAGTACCATCGAGGCAATAAAATTGTTTAACACCCAATGGAGGGTAAATAATCCCACACGCAGTGAAACGAGATACAGTCCCATAATAACTACCAACCCCACCAGCATCTGCACCGCCCGTGTACCCCGGATCAGCAGGATGATGCGGTAGATGATGAAGGCAACAATGAGAATATCCAGCATATCCCACAATCTGATGCTACCTAAAATCTCATGCACGCACTTCTCTCTCCTCTCACACTAGAAATTAAAAGAGCGGGAAGATTACTTCACTGCCAGAATCGCATCAACCATCTTCACCACTCGCTTCATCTTTGCAACATCGTGCACCCTCACCACATTGGCCCCATTAGTGATGGCGAGTGCAACTGCGGCTGCAGTTCCCTCCTCCCTCTCTTCCACACCGAGGTTGAGCACCCTTCCTATAAAAGCCTTGCGCGAAGGACCGACCAGAATCGGCTTCCCCAACTTTTTGAAGCACGACAAATGTTTTATAATGCTGAGATTTCCCTCCGGTACCGATTTACCAAATCCGATGCCGGGATCAATAATTATTTTATGAGAGTCCACTCCCGCCGATTCCGCATAGGCTATCCGCTCCTCAAGGAAAGAGTAGATTTCAGCTATCGGGGAATCATCTACCACCTGGTCTTGCATGGTGCGTGGCGTTCCCCTCATGTGCATTAACACTACGGGCACACCGCACTCTGCCGCGAGAGAAGCCATCTCTGGGTCAAAACGTAGGGCACTAATGTCATTAATCATTGCTGCCCCTGCCTCTATCGCTTCCTCTGCCACTGCCGCCTTGGTGGTATCAATGGAAAGAGGCACTTTCACTTGTAACGCGAGCTTCTCTATCAGGGGAATAACTCTCCTGCGTTCCTCATCCGTTGAAACAGGATTTGCCCCCGGACGTGTGGATTCACCACCTACATCAATAATATCAGCTCCTTCCTCCTCCATCCGTTTCCCATGGTCCAAGGCACGAGCGAGAGGGAAAAACTTAGCTCCATCAGAAAAGGAATCAGGGGTACTATTCAAAACACCCATCACATAGGTTCGCTCACCACAATTGAAGGTGTAGTTACCACAGGCTAAAGTCATTTTAGATTTTACTTCACACCCCGGAATGGTAACAACCTTTGTGGTACACATAGCTTATGTATCCAACCAACACACAACCTTAGCTTACGAGATGCGTCGCATCTGAAAGCAGTAAAATCAATTCTTCTGAATTGTTCTTGACTTGCTAACGGCTGGAAACAACGAGGGTTAATTCCCGTACCTGTTCATAGTTAAAGGAATGAATGTTACCCCCTCACTTCTTGTACCTTTTCTTCAGCAGTTTCTTGGCTATCAGGGCGGTACTTTCGGACAATGGTTTCTATTTCGACGTTATCCAGCACTTCCTTCTCCAGAAGTTCTTTGGCAAGATGGTGGAGGAGGTCAAGGTTTTCACTGAGCAGTTTTGTGGCTCGCTCGTAATTTACCAGAACGATCTTGCGCACTTCTTCATCAATTGTTACCGCGGTAGCTTCACTGTAATCACGGTGCTGAGCAATCTCACGCCCTAAGAATATTTGCTCTTCCTTCTTCCCAAAGGTAAGTGGCCCCAACGTCTCGCTCATTCCCCACTCGCACACCATCTTTCTCGCCAGATCCGTTGCCCTCTCCAGATCATTGCCTGCACCGGTACTTACATCTTTATTGATAATCTCCTCCGCCGCCCTTCCCCCTAAGAGCACCGCAATCTCGCCCAAAAGAAACTCTTTCTGCTTGGTGTAGCGTTCATCGGGCAAATAGTGGGTCTGCCCCAATGACCACCCACGAGGGATAATGGTCACCTTGTGAATGGGGTCCGTTCCCGGTATCAACTTGGCAACCAGCACGTGACCTGTTTCATGGTAGGCGGTGTTCTCTTTATCTTCAGGGCTAATGATCATACTCTTGCGTTCCACCCCCATCAACACCTTATCCTTGGCAACTTCAAAGTCTACACGGTCAATCTTCTTCTTGTCGTCACGGGCAGCCATCAACGCTGCCTCATTAACCAGATTTGAGAGATCCGCACCAGAAAACCCGGGTGTGCTTTTGGCAATCACTTCTAAATTTACATCGTCAGACAGAGGTTTATTCTTGGTGTGTACCTCTAAAATACCCTTCCGACCCTTGATGTCAGGCAGTGTTACCACCACCCGGCGATCAAACCTTCCAGGGCGAAGCAACGCGGGATCTAATACATCAGGGCGGTTAGTGGCAGCAATCAGTATTACACCTTCATTAGACTCAAACCCATCCATTTCAACCAACAGTTGATTCAAAGTCTGTTCTCTCTCATCATGGCCACCACCGAGACCAGCCCCCCGATGCCTGCCCACTGCATCAATCTCATCAATAAAGATAATACACGGGGCATGTTTCTTCCCCTGCATGAAAAGGTCACGCACCCGCGAAGCCCCTACTCCCACAAACATCTCTACAAAATCTGAACCACTGATGCTAAAGAAGGGAACACCCGCCTCACCAGCAATGGCTCTGGCAAGCAACGTCTTTCCAGTTCCCGGAGCGCCCATTAAGATGACACCCTTGGGAATCCGTCCACCCAGAAGGGTGAATTTCTTGGGGTCTTTGAGGAAGGCAATGATTTCTTCCAGCTCCTCCTTCGCCTCATCAATTCCGGCAACATCCTCAAAGGTAACCTTCTGCTGTTGCTCGGTCAGCAGTTTAGCCCTGCTTTTACCAAACGACATCGCCTTCCCACCACCAGCCTGCATCTGCCTCATCAGGAAAATCCAGATGGCAATGATTACAATCATGGGAAGCCAACTGATCAGTATGGTAGTCCACGGTGATTGCTTTTCTTCCTCTCCCACAATAACTACTTCCTTACTTCTTAAATCCTCAATGAGTTTGGTATATCCAGGGTTATAAGTTTTAAATTTCTTTCCATTGACGAATGTCCCCTTGATATAATCTCCCTGAATGCGCACCTCACTTATTTCACCCTTTTCCAGGAGATTAAGAAACTCGGTAAAATTAATCTGTTCTTGACCCACGCGTGGTTGGCTGAATAAATTAATCAAGAGCACAAAAACCAGTACCACGCTCAACCAGAGGGCAATATTTTTTTGAACTGAGCTCAATGCACACCTCTCTTTAAAGATAATTGAATTTATATTTTATCACAAACACTTGAAATCGGCAAACGAATTGTCTCAAAAACTACCATTAAATCCATAAGTTCTAGAATGCGTCTGATGAAGGAATTGTAAAGATCAGGCATCAGCAGCCAGAAGTCAGTAGCCAGCATGCTAAAAATCCAAATTTTAAATTTTCAATTTTCAATATCCTATTTCAGGAATTTCTAATTTCTCAATCCCTCAATTACTAATTCCAAATCTCATATCGCACATCCCACATTGCAGATCCTAAATCTCAAATCCAGTATCTAGTATCCTCATCACTCAGTACTTTTCAATCTCTACTCTGAGAATCTTCTTAGTGTCTTCTTTCACCCTTAAGCAATGATTGATTCTCATTTCCCCTACCCACCCCATGATCTCACCAAAGAAAAGCAGTGGAACACACTTCCTCTTTAAAAGCGGTACCTTCTCATCAATAAAGAAATCTTTAATCTTTTTCTCACCTTTCATCCCCAGTGGCTGGAACCTGTCTCCAGGCTTCATATTTCTAATAGTGAGAGGGAACGTTAGTTTATCAAGATCAAGCCACGCGATGTGAAAATCGTTTTTATTGATTGCCTTTTCATTACCCTTCACTACTTTGAATAGTATCTGCTTCCCAATTTCTTTAATTATCACACGGTCAGGGATAGAAGTGAAGTGATAATAAAAAGGCCGGGGGGCAGACTGGTGAAATCCTATAATCAGATTATTGTATGATTTTTCTACGCTGATGCCCTGCGGAAGCTTTAGTACCTTGTGCGGTTTTTCGTTGGCAACAATCTTCAGAATATCGTAAAGATGGGTGGAACCAATCTGCCTCAAATTTCCCTTCACCTTTTTCAGGGCAGCTCTTAAACACCTCAACTGTATAGCAGCAGGTAATTTCAAAAGGTGCGTAACATCAATACTCACTGCTTCTCTTTCCCGTACTATCCCTATCGTTTTAAGCGCTTCTTGAGCAACACATTCTAAATACTCATCTTCTGCCCTCAAGAGTGAGGCAGTCTGAACCAGTGTTTTAATCAATTGAGGATTATAGTGCTTCTGTAATAAAGGAAAAACCTCATGCCTGAGCCTGTTTCTTAAATAATCTGTTTTAAGATTAGAGCTATCCACCACAAAGGGTATTTTCTTCTCTTTGATAAATGCTTCGATTGCTTCCCTGTCAGTTTCAATTAAGGGTCTTATAATTACCCCTTCACGCACTGGTGGAATGCCACCAAGTCCCTTAAGTCCGGTACCCCTCAGCAGCCACATCATTAATGTCTCTGCCTGGTCATTGGCATTATGCCCCAGGGCAATCTTTGAAGCGCGGAACTGTTTTCTCACCTCTTCCAAAAATTGGTATCGTACTATTCGGGCAGCTTCTTGAGCAGAAAGTAATTTCTCTCTTTTGTATGAAGGCACATCCACTGCCCTCACCTCACAGGACAACCCCAGTCTTTGAGCCATCCTCTCCACAAATCCTGCTTCTTTTCGAGCTTCTCCACCCCTGAACCCATGATTTAAGTGGGCAATTTTAAGCGTGAGACGATATTTTTCTTTTACCTGGTTTAGCACGTAGAGAAGCGCCATCGAATCAGGGCCACCCGACACACCTATAATGACTCTATCACCCGATTCCAGCATCTGATACTTACTGATCGTTTGTTTTACCTTCTCTATAAATTTCAAAACATTCCCCCCAATTCACAATTCCTCAATCCCTGAATTCGCAATTCATAATTTCTTTATCGCAGATCCCGTATCCCACATCTCACATCTTCTCCTCACCACTCATTACCTTTTTACGATGATAACATAACCAGTGTATTTTTCAAGATAACAGCATAAAAGATGATTGCAAAGATTTTAGGAGTAAGTTATAGTTAATCATATTAAATTAATCCTATCAAATGGAGGTAGTCCATGAGATATTTTTGTATCGTACTACTATGTTTTATAACACTATGTCTTATCGCATTTGAAAGACCATCCATTTCACAGGAAGAAAATCAGCCCGCCCAGCAGGAACAGGCACTACCAGAAAAACCAAAGGTCCTCGTTGTCTACTATTCCAGAACTGGTAATACCAAGGCTATTGCTGAAAGTATTAAGGACACTTTTGGATGCACTATCCAGGAAATAAAGGATTTAAAAGACCGGTCAGGTATCAAAGGATTTATCGGCGGGATGATTGATGCCAAGAAAAATCCTATCACTGAAATTTCACCCAAAGCAGTAGATACTAAAGATTATGACCTGCTCATCATCGGATCCCCTGGGTGGGGGGTAAAGCTTACCCCGGCTATCAACACCTTTATTAACAGCACAGATTTTACTGGCAAGAAGGTAGTCCTTTTCGGCGTTGCCTCAGGAAGGATGAACCAGAAAACGCTCGATGAGTATAGCAGCATCATCAACTCACGAGGTGGCCAGGTAATTGACACCTTTATCATTAAGACCTTATGGATTAATCAGGATGAGATGCGGGCACAGGTAAAAGAAATCTGTACTGAACGCCAAGAAAAGTGGTTGCCATAACCTGCAACCGGGAACAGGTGTTTTATTGGTAAGGGCTTTAATAAAGGAGGTGATCAGCACTACTCTAATAAACAATTTTTTAATAATTGGTTAGTAAATCCTATCATCCTAAAATCCAACATATAAGAGGAGGGAGAATCATATGAGATGCAATGTCTTTTATGCAGTAATCGTGATTACTCTACTCATCAACCTTACCGCTTTTGCGGCCCAACCGCAGGGCTTACCGCCGCTTCCAATTCCTGCTGACAATCCCCAAACACCGGAGAAGATTGCATTAGGTGACAAACTTTTCCATGACGCGCGTTTTAGCACCACAGGTAAGGTGAGTTGCTCAACCTGCCACAATAAGGATAAGGCATTTACGGATCGCCTGCCGGTATCAGAGGGGATCAACGGACTCAAGGGTACACGAAACGCGCCAACCGTGATTAATGCGGCTTATATGCGGAGCCAGTTCTGGGATGGACGCGAGCCTACCCTGGAGGCACAGTCGGCCCAGCCATTTATCAACCCAGTGGAAATGGGATTAGCAAATCACGACCCCATTTTAAAAATTGTTCGCACTGACCCCGCATACGTCAAACTGTTCAAGAAGGTTTTTGGCAAGAAAGGCGATCAGATCACTATGATAGAGGTTGAACAGGCGATCGCTGCGTTTGAGCGCACGGTCATCGCTGGCGATTCTCCGTTTGATCGGTACCAGTTTGGCGGTGACAAGACGGCGATGAGTTCTCCTGCCATACGTGGATTGGAGATCTTCCGCGG
>CAYYOQ010000020.1:0-16399 GCA_964473235.1 uncultured Thermodesulfobacteriota bacterium
TTGTGTAATATCAATAAGTTACAACAAAAATACCCCAATAACTGCGGAAGTTGGGCTATATCACCTGGGATTAGGTGGTGTTTTCAGTGAGGGCATGGATATATTCAGAGGCGAGCGATTGTTTGCGTACTCCATGATCGATAAAATCCCAGGGGAAGATTTCATCGAGTGCTCGCTCACGATAGGTATAGAAGTCCGGGTTGAGATCAACGTGTTTAAAAGCCTGTGCCCAGTTGCCTCCCCGCTGGTGGGCAGCCATCAGGATTTTTCCTACCCTTCGGTCTCCTCTGCTGAGTAAACATTGCAGGTAACTCCACTTGGGGAGATCCCAGGTCACCAGGATCTTTTTTTCCTTTTTGAGACTTCTATGGATCTTTTTAAGTTTAGCCTTGAGGGTGGTGATATCTTCGAGGGGGTGCCATTGAAAGGGGGTCCATGGTTTAGGAATAAAGGGGTTAATGCTCAAGGTGATGAGCTCAGGGGAGGGGATACGGGGGTGTGATTTACGCAGGCGGTGGTTTATTTTTCTGGTGAGCTCAATGAGCAGATCAATGTCTTCAGCCCCCTCGGTGGGAAGACCGATGAGGAAGTAGAGTTTAAGGTAACGGAACTGGTAGCGTGCTACCATCTCGAGGGTGGTAAAGATTTGCTCGTCGGTGAGCTGTTTTTTTATCACCCTTCGCAATCGTTCGGAGCCTGTTTCCGGAGCAAGGGTAATGGTATGATGACCACTTTTTTTGAGCAGGGTGATGAGTTCTTCACTCACTAAATCTATTCTCATGGAAGTCGCGGAGAATGCTCCGCCTGAATCGATGATGAAATTACAGAGGGAGGTGAGGTGAGGGTGATCGGAGAGGGTAGCTCCGATAAGCCCGATTTTAACGTTTTGAGCTAATCCCCGTGCAGCGGTTGCTTTCAGCTCTTCCAGCGATCGTCTCCGGTAGGGGTGGTACACACAGCCGATCGCACAGAAGTAACAGCGGTGCGCACACCCCCGGCTCACCTCCATCAGAAACATGTTGCTAAATTCGGTGCGGGGGGTGAGAATGGTGGAATAGGTGGGAGCAGTGTCAAGGTGGTGAATGGTCTGCCTTCGTACAGTGGGGGGAGCGTTCCCCCGGGAGGTAAATGAAGCGATGGTACCTGAGGGCTGATAGTGCACCTCATAGCATCGGGGGACATACACCCCCTCAAGCTGAGTGAGGTGAGAGAGGAGGTGCTCTTTGCCAGGGGATTCATCTCGGTAGCCTTGGTACTCCGAGATGAATTTCGGGAGCACTGCTTCCGCCTCGCCTATGATGAAAAGATCGATAAAATCTGCGAGAGGCTCTGGGTTGAGGAAGGTACAGATGCCACCTGCGATGATAAGAGGGTGATCGCTGGTGCGCTCGGTGCTGAGCAGGGAGATCCTGGCGAGGGTGAGGATAGTGAGGATAGTCAAGTAATCATTTTCAAAGGAGAGGGAAAAGGCGATAATATTAAAGTCGCGGAGGGGACGGCACGATTCAAGGCTGAATAACATGCTGCGAGATCTGGTGAGCTGCCACTGGTCTTCTGGTTCTGGTAGGAAAGCCCTTTCACAGAGGGTATGCGGAAGGCTATTGAGCAGCCGATAGACCGCCTGAAATCCCAGATTGGACATCCCAATATAGTATTTATTGGGATAGACTAAGGCGATGGTAGTGTTACCATCCCATGATTTTTTAACTGTTCCTTTCTCGTAGGAGAGTAAATCCTTTACCTTATCTAGTACTCTACGAGACGGTTGCCTACTCATTGATGCGACGCACGCAGGTGAGCGAGTGAAGAAATCCCTCCAGGGTGAGAACTAGTATAAACTTTTATGAGCTCAGGGTCAAGCATCGCATGGCTCTGGGTCAGCAGCATTTCGTAAAAACGTGGGGATATCATAGTCATCCGTTACGAATTCGCTCACGATGGTGCCTATTTTAGTGATGATGGGCTCGTGATTTCCCCCGTTGAGATCATCTCTCAGATAGGCAGGTACCTCATGGTCATCAATCGATCGGGGAAACGAAGAGATTGCCTTTTTCAACTCACCGAACTTCTTTTCTTCGGCAGTCTCAAACCCTGTGGCAATCACCGTGATGCGGATTTCGTCTTCCATGGTGGGGTCAACGACCGCACCGAAAATAATACTGGCTTCTTCATGGGCCGCTTCCTGAATCAAGGTTGAGGCGTCATTCACCTCATGGAGGGTAAGGTTATTTCCCCCCGTAATATTGATCAGTAACCCTCGTGCCCCGTTTATTGAAATATCTTCTAGGAGGGGACTCGATACCGCTCTCTGTGCAGCCTCTATCGCCCTGTTGTCTCCCGATGCAACTCCCAGCCCCATAAACGCCATTCCCATCTCGCACATGATAGTTTTAACATCAGCGAAATCGAGATTAATCAAACCGGGGATGGTAATGAGATCGGAGATCGATTTGGCCGCGTTGAGTACCACCTCATCAACCTTCTTAAAGCTCTCGATAAGTGGCATGGTGCGATCACTTATGCTGAGCAGCCTTTGATTAGGGATGGTGATGAGGGTATCGACGTACTTTTTAAGCTCTTCTAACCCCTTCTCCGCAGCTCGCTGTCTCTTTTTGCCTTCAAAGAGAAAAGGCTTCGTCACTATTGCCACGGTGAGGGCACCCAATTCCTTTGCAATCTCTGCTATCACTGGTGCTCCACCGGTGCCCGTTCCTCCTCCCAGTCCCGCAGTGACAAAGATCATATCTGCCCCGCGCAGCGCCTCCCTTAGTTCATCGACGTCCTCAATAGTGGCATTCCTTCCCACCTCAGGGTCGGCACCTGCACCAAGTCCTTTAGTCAATTGTGCACCGAGCTGAAGTTTTATAGGGGCAAGCGAGCGCTCTAACGCTTGGATATCAGTATTAGTTGAGATAAACTCTACCCCTTCCAGACGTGAGGCAATCATGGTATTTACCGCATTACAGCCTCCGCCGCCAATGCCGATGACCTTAATTTTTGCACCCTGCCCCCTGTCTTCCTCAATTTCAAATAAGCTCATATATTCCTCCTTTCTTTTAGGTTAGGTGGTGAAATCCATCCTGTGCCGTTGTGGTTTTCAAAAAACTTCCTCACACCAGTTTTTTATGCTCTGAGCGAGTGAGGTAAATTTATTGGCTTTTTTATAATTGCCATTAGACTCGTGATGTTTCCCATAGAGGAGGAGACCTACCGCTGTTGCATAGACGGGACTTTTGACGATTTCCGATAGTCCTCCCACGCTGTTGGGATATCCGATCCTCACCGGAAGATCAAGAATCCGTTCCCCCACCTCCACGACCCCCTGGAGCATGGAGGTACCGCCGGTGAGCACTACCCCTGAGGCGATAAACTCCTTGTAGCCAGACCTGATAAGTTCTTTGTCAATCAGGTTAAAGATTTCTTCTACCCGTGATTGAATGATCTGGCAAAGGAATTTTTTTGAAATCGTTCGGGGTTGCTTCGCACCCATACAGGTGACCTCAATGGTATCGTCCTTAGAAATCTCAGCACTTGACGCACCTCCATAGTGGATTTTCACTTCTTCTGACTGATTGAGCGGTATCCTGAGCCCTACGGCGATATCTG
Source organism: uncultured Thermodesulfobacteriota bacterium (assembly GCA_964473235.1). Lineage (GTDB taxonomy): Bacteria > Desulfobacterota > WTBG01 > WTBG01 > WTBG01 > CAYYOQ01. The sequence continues at coordinate 3,607 of CAYYOQ010000020.1, forward strand.
AGGTGAGGTGGTTTCCTCCCAAGGGGAGTACCGACGTGTAGCGGATGGACCCTCCCTGCAGGACAGCGATATCAGTGGTCCCACCACCAATGTCTACCAATGCCACACCGAGTTCTTTTTCATCCTCTTCGATCGTGGATTCGGAGGAGGCGAGCGGTTGTAGTACCAGCTCCCTCACCACCAGCCCGTTGCGATTGGCACACTTCACAATGTTTTGTACCGATGCCACTGCGCCGGTCACCAGGTGCACCTTTGCCTCGAGCCTCACCCCTGACATGCCGAGAGGATCGAGGATGCCATCCTGTTCATCCACGATGAATTCCTGAGGGATGACGTGGATAATCTCCCTATCGAGAGGAATGGCGATGGCCTTCGCCGCTTCGATGACCCTGCTCACGTCGTGCTTCTTCACCTCTTGATCTCTAATACCGATGACTCCATGACTGTTGAGCCCTTTGATGTGGCTGCCTGCAATCCCTGTGTAGACAGCATTGATTTTACACCCCGCCATTAGTTCTGCCTCTTCGATCACTTTCCTGATGGCTTCGGTGGTACTCTCGATATTGATTACCATCCCCTTTTTTAACCCCCGGGAGGGGATACTGCTGAAACCGATGATGTCAATTCTGTCTTTGCTGAGCTCTCCCACGATGGCGCAGGTTTTAGTGGTACCAAGGTCAAGTCCCACAATTATATTTCCATTTTTTCCCATTGGTTTTCACCTCCTTTCTCGAGAGGTTTAGTGATTTCATAGCGTGGGCCACTCTTTACAAATGCTTTATTGCTATAGGTGAGATCGATAGTGTGAGGGATGAGATTCTTGTGCTCAAGATCAAGAAGGATGGTGCGCAGACGTGAACACTTTTGCTGAAAGGGAGGGAATCCCATTGCCATCTGTACTGCCTGGTGGGTAGTGAACACAGTGAGTCCCGAGCTCACCTCAAGGTGAATTTCAGAAAGGGCAGAGGGATCGAGCCCTTCCTTAGCCCACTGTTCCATAAAGAGTAGTGCCTGGGTGATGAGGGGAGCGTAGCGCTGGTGACGGTTCATGAGGTCGTTCCAGCTCACCCCGGTTAAGATAGGAAGTGACACCCCATCTTCCTTTTCTACCTTCTTAAAGATGGTTCCTTTTTCGTCCACTAAGTAGAGTTGGTTTAGATTGATCAGCGCCACCGGCTTTCTCTCAATGATACTGATTGCAAGCTGATCGGGAAGTATGCGGGTGATTTTTGCCTGCTCGATCCAGGGGGAGTTTTCAAGTAATTGACAGATCTGGCTAAGGTTGAGAGAAAAGAGATTTACGCGAGGTATAATTCCCGCCATGGCGATAATCTGGTCAGGGGTATGTCTGCTACATCCCTCAACCTGGATTTTCTTGACCTGAAGGGCAGGTGAGGCAAGGATTACCCGGCGGACTAAAGAGGCGGCGAATAAAGCAGATGCCATTGCCCCACCGATGAGGATGCAGGTTACGCCATACCGAACCGTGCGAGAGCGATATCTACTTGCTTTGGTGGTGCCACGCGACGTGATACGATAGTTTCTGGTTTTTCTTGTTTTCATCTTTATTCCTTACACTGCCCCCTGCTCTCTATTAATGAGATACGAGGGGTGGCTTTTTATGCGAGCTTTTTTAAGAGGAGGAATTGATGAGTGCCTATCGTTAAGCCACCCGTCTTGGTTAGTTCCCTTTAGTCGAGCGCTGTTCACTATCTTCTCCACCAGGTCTTCAAAGCTTATCCCCGCGTGCTGTGCCGCTTTGGGGAGGAGACTGATTTCGGTCATACCGGGTATGGTATTGATTTCAAGGATGTAGGGCTGGTTTCTCCTGTGACTTACCATAAGGTCAACACGAGCGGGTCCCTCGCAGCCGAGGGTGTGGTACACTGCCAGTGCGAGCTGCTGGATGGTGGTAGCCAACTTTTCATTAACTCGAGCAGGAATAAGGTACTCGGTTCTACCAGGTGTGTATTTAGAGTGGAAGTTGTAGAATCCACCTCGCGGTACGATTTCAATCAGGGGTAATGGTTCACCATTGACAATGCCTGCGGTCACTTCTTTGCCCTCGATAAATCGCTCTATCAGTAGGTGGGAGTCAAAGCGGGCTGCGCGTTGACAGGCATGGCGAAGGTCTTGCTTTCGGGTGACGATGGTAGTGCCTATGGTTGAACCCTCGGCAATCGGTTTTACCACCAGGGGGAGGGGGATTCGTATGGTGTGAGGGAAATCCGCCCGGCGAGTATCCTTTCCTGGAATGATCTGAAAGCGAGGCGTAGGGAGGCCATGGTAGCACAATAGTTGCTTCGTCATACCCTTGTTGAGTGCAAGTGCGCTTGCCACTACCCCTGAACCGGTATAGGGTATATGCATTACCTCTAGCATCCCCTGGACCGTTCCGTCCTCCCCACCCCTGCCGTGGAGGGCTATAAACGCTACCTCGATCTTCCTTTTGAGGAGCAGAGAGGGTAATGAAGGGGAAGCATCAATGGGGAAGGCCTGGTAGCTTTTTTTAAGGAGCGCTCGATAGACGGCCTGTCCCGTTCTTAGAGATACCTCTCGCTCTGCGGAAGCGCCTCCCATTAAAACCCCGATTCTCTTGTGTTTGTAGGGCTTAGCAGTTGAGGATTTCATTGTCCCCCACTATTTTTATCTCTGGTTCAAGCCAGATCTTTGTGTCTTTAAGGACTTTTTGCTGCATGGTTTCCATAAGGGTGAGTATGTCTTGAGCAGTAGCCCCACCCAGGTTAACGATAACATTGGCGTGTTTTTCCGAAATTTTAGCCTTACCCACCTGAAACCCCTTAAGGCCTGCCTGTTCTACCAGTTGCCCCGCGGCATGGTGTGGAGGGTTTTTGAATACTGATCCCGCACTGGGCTGGTTGAGTGGCTGGGTGTGCCTTCGCCAGGTCTTGATTCTTCTGATTTCAGTGAGTATGGCTCGCTGGTTTCCTGGTTGCAGTTTTACCAGTGCACTCATGATGATGGTGCCGGCAGGCAACACTAACCTGCGATAGCCAAAGGTGAGTTCATCTCTTTTCTTTTCTTCTATCTCAGCGTGAGGGGTAACCCAGGTAATGGATTCCACAATATCCTGCATAGTCTTCCCATGGGCACCGGCATTCATCGCCAGGGCACCGCCCAAGGAACCAGGAATGCCGGTGAGAAATTCTGCACCGGAGAGGGCCTTGCTCAGGGTAAAATTAACGAATCGTAATAGTGAAACGCCTGCTTCTACGGCTACCTTCACCGAGGACGGTAGTGTTTCTACCACCTTTATCCTGCTGAAACCGCTGCTGAGCTTTATCACCATACCCTTTACACCACCATCTCGTACGAGGAGATTGGTGCCCCTCCCTATAATGAGGTAGGGAACTGCGTGGGAAGCGATATAGCGGATGAGGTGTTGCAGTTCCTCTCTCGTCGCAGGGTACACTACCATTTCAGCAGGACCTCCTACCCGTAACGAGGTATAGCGACGGAGGGAAGCATGGTAAACTATTTTTCCCTTAAGCCCTTTGCGCAACCCCTTGAGGGTGTGTTCTGAGATGAGAGAGTTCATACTGTACTTTTAAGTTTGTTGAGGAGTTGGATTCCTGCCTTCCAGATATCTCCTGCCCCTAAGGTGATAACCACATCTCCTGGTTTGACCAGCTCAAGGAGGTGGTCTACCAACTCGTCTTTCTGCGGGTGGTAGTAGACGTGTTTATGCCCATGCTGTTTTATCCCAATAAGGAGTGTTTCTGCGTGCACCCCCGGCAGAGGATCTTCCCCTGCCGGATAGATATCGGTGATCAAGAGAATGTCAGCGTGATTAAAGGCACTCAAAAATTCCTTATACAAGTCCCTGGTTCTGCTATAGCGATGGGGTTGAAAGGCTACAATCAGTCTCTGTGGCCAGATTGACTTCGCCGCACTTAAGGTTGCTTTGATTTCGGTAGGATGGTGTCCGTAGTCATCAATAACGGTAATCTGGTGGTGCTCACCTTTGATCTGAAACCGTCTCTGTACCCCCTCAAAAGTTTCCAGTGCCTTTTTTATCACCGGAAAATCGAGGTTTAATTCCACCCCCGCAGCGATCGCTGCCAAAGCATTATAGACATTGTGGATACCAGGCATCTTAAGTTCCACGGTACCGAGCTCTCGATGGTGGTAGAATGCCTTGAATATCATAGAGAGTCCCTTCACCGCAATCTCCCGCGCTTGCAGGTCTGCCTGGGGGGTGAGCCCGTAGGTGAGATACCGTTTTTCTATAGAGGGGATGATATCTTGCACGTGCTCATTATCCAAGCAGAGGATGGTAAGCCCATAGAACGGTACCTTATTGGCAAATTGGATGAAGGCTCGTTTGATTTCATTAATATTTTTGTAGTAATCCAGGTGTTCGGGATCGATGTTGGTAATCACTGCGATGGTGGGGGAAAGTTTCAGGAAAGAACCGTCACTCTCATCTGCTTCAACTACCATGAACTCTCCTGTGCCTAGAATGGCATTGGTGTTGACCGTGTTGAGCTTTCCTCCGATGACTATGGTAGGATTGATTCCTCCCTTATCGAGTACCGTGGCAATGAGGGAGGTGGTGGTGGTTTTGCCATGTGCACCGGCGACTGCGATCCCGTATTTCAACCTCATCAATTCGGCAAGCATTTCAGCACGCGGGATCACGGGAATTGCCCTGCTGCGTGCGGCGGTCACTTCCGGGTTATGAGATCTCACTGCTGAGGAGATTACCACCACATCCACATCGGCAAGGTGTGTTTCACTGTGGCCTTGATAGACAGTTGCACCCAGTTGCTGCAGTCGTTCCGTGGTCTCAGTGAGGGATAGATCTGAGCCACTTACCTTATAGCCAAGGTTCAGGAGCACCTCAGCGATTCCGCTCATACCTATGCCACCTATTCCCACAAAGTGGATGTGTTTTATTTGCTTAAACATTGCTCTCCTTTGACAAGCTTGTAACAGTGCTCAACAATTGCTTGGGCTGCGCGTGGCCGTGCCAGTGCACCCGCGTTACGGCCCATCTCAGTGAGCTGCTCCGGGTGGTGGTAGAAGTGGAGGATGCGCTGTGCGAGGGTGTCGCCGGTGAGCTGCTCCGGGTCAATCATCTGAGCCGCACCGCGGTTTACTAGCACCTTGGCATTGAGGTGCTGGTGGTGGTCGGTGGCGAGTGGGTATGGTATGAGCAGAGAGGCTTTGTGGTGCAGCATCAGTTCTGCGAGGGTGGTGGCACCCGCACGGCAGATCACCAGATGAGCCCGTTGATAGGCACCCGCCATCTCATCGATAAACGGTACCACTTCTGCAGAGAATCCCTCGCGTCGGTAGGCTTCGTTGACAGCGTTAAGGTCCTGGTCGCCTGTTTGATGAATGATGCTGATCGTATCTCGAACCGTGATGAGGTGGGGGAGGGCATCAATCATCGCCCGATTGATCTGGGAGGAACCGAGACTTCCTCCCAGCACTAAGAGCGCAAAGGGAGTAGGGGGCAGGGGAGAGGGGTGAAGGGACACACATCGCCTTCTTATGGGATTGCCGGTCAGGATGGTTTTAGCCTTTGGGAAGTAGCTGCGTGAGTCTTCAAAGGAGACAAACATCAGGCGCACTATTTTCCCCAGCACCCGGTTAGCAAGACCGGGAAGTACATTTTGTTCGTGGAGAGCTGTTTTAGTACCCATAAGCGATGCAGCCACCATGACGGGGGCAGAGGTGTATCCGCCCAGTCCGATTACCAGGTCAGGGTGAAATCTTTTTATAATCATGATTGATTGCAGGATTCCTTTGATACTATTGATCAGAAATTCTGGGAGCTTTCGCACGCCCTTACCCCTTAAGGGAGAGGCATCGATTAACTCAAAGGGAAACCCTTCGCGCGAGAGCATCCGCTGTTCTAACCCTCTTTTGGTTCCCACGAAGAGTATTTCAGTGATTGTGTCTTTTATGGTGAACTCTTCCGCGAGCGCAATTCCTGGAAACAAGTGTCCTCCCGTGCCACCAGCGACAATGAGTATTTTCATGGGGTGCGTTTCATTGATAGTTGTGAAGCAATGTTAAGCAAAATCCCCACTCCCGTGAGGTTCACCACCAGAGAGGTCCCCCCATAGCTGATGAAGGGGAGCGTGGAACCCTTGGTGGGGAGAAGGCCCATGACCACTCCTAGGTTAACTATTGCGTGCAGTACAATGAGTGAGGTGATGCCTAGTGCTAAGTAGGTGCCGAAGAGATCTGGCGCCTTGAGCGCGATTCTCACCCCGCAGAAACAGAGCGCGATGAAGAGAAAAATGATTAAAAGCACCCCGATAAAACCAAGTTCTTCTCCAATAATGGAAAAGATAAAATCGGTGTGGGCTTCGGGGAGGTAGAATAATTTTTGTTTTCCATTACCAAGCCCGGTACCCCATAGCCCACCGGAACCAAAGGCGAGGAATGACTGAATGATCTGAAAGCCGGTGGAGGTAGGATCTTCCCAGGGATTGAGGTAGGCACTAATCCGATTGAGGCGGTACCCCACTGACGAGATGAGAAAGTAGCAGCCCACCGCTCCCACGGCGCATACCGAGGCGAGGTACCTGATTTTACCCCCTGCGACAAACATCAAGATGAAGAAGAGGGAAAAGAGCATCACCGCCGTTCCAAAATCTGGCTGCAAGAGTACCAGTGCACACAGGAGGAGTGTCACTACCAGGTGGGGCAGAAATCCTACGGAGAAGGACTTTACATTTTTTTCTTTCTTAGAGAGAGAGGCAGCAAAGAAAATAATCAGGGCGAACTTGGCTATCTCTGAAGGCTGGAGAGAGAAGGGACCTATCCTAAACCACCTGCTCGAACCTCCAATAGTGGTGCCTATCCCTGGTATCACGACCAGCATCAGGAGGAGAATGCTCCCGATGAAGAAGGGAAAGGACAGTCGCCTTAACACTTGGTACCTGACCTTCATCACGATGAGCATGAGGAGAAAGCCAATGAGGGCGAAAAGGGATTGTCGTTTGAGAAAGTGAATGCTATCGCCAAACCTGTTTGCGGCAGAAATGGAGCTTGCACTATACACCATGATAATACCAATACTCACCAGGATACACACGATGAAGAGGAGCAGGTAGTTATGGCTGATACGTGGTCCCATAGTCATACCTCACAGGGTTCAGGTGAGGGTGTTGATGAGTGTTTTAAAGGTTTCCCCTCGTTCTTCATAGCTTTTGAACATATCGAAGCTGGAACACGCAGGAGATAGTAATACCGTATCCCCTGGTGATGCGTGCTGGAGCGACTGTTTCACCGCTTCCTCAAAGGTATCAGCGAGCAGGGTGTGGGTAAGTGAGCTGAGCTCCTGGTACATTTTTTCTTTTGCTTCCCCAAGCAGAATCAGGACTTTTACCTTGTCCTTAATAAGAGGTCTTAAAGGACGATAGCTCCCGCCCTTATCTTTTCCACCCGCGATGAGGATGAGTGGCGGTTCAAGAGCCTCGAGCGCCCTCACTACGGAGCCCACATTGGTTGCCTTGGAATCATCATAAAACTTAATGTTGCGGGTCTCTTGAAAAAGTTCCAGGCGGTGGGGAAGTCCTTTAAAGTGTTCGATAGTATGCTCAATACTTTGCTGAGGGCACCCACACAGGGTGCTCACTACTGTCGCTGCCATGATGTTATGGAGATTATGGATGCCTTTGAGATAGAGGGGGGCGAGGGTGAAACGGGTGGTGCCAGTGCCATTGTGGTAATAAAGATAGTTATCCCTCGATGAAATTCCCTGGGGCACCTCTTTTCCGCAACTAAAGTAGAGGGTGGTGGCGTTAATAGCAGAGGAGAGCTTTTGTACCTCGGGGTCATCAGCATTGAGGACTGCGTATTCTCGAGCACTCTGGTTCATGAAGATCCTTGCCTTGGCGGCGATATAATCCTCATAGGAGGCATAGCGATCAAGGTGGTCGTAGTCAATATTGAGAAGCACACTGATGAAGGGTTTGAATGCTCGGATGCCCTCAAGTTGAAAGCTACTTATTTCAATGATGAGGTAGTCAGCAGCCTCACCGTTACGTACATACTCAATGAGGGGGGTGCCGACATTCCCGCCCAAAAAAATCTTTTTCCCTGATGCCCTAAAGATTTCAGCGATCAGGTTCACGGTGGTGGTCTTTCCATTGGTACCGGTGACTGCAATAAGAGGGGTGTGGATAGAGCGAGAGGCAAGTTCTATCTCGCTTATGATTTCTATTCCCCGTTCAGCGGCGGCTCTGAGAGGAGCACTATCTAGGGGTACTCCAGGACTTACCACGATAAGTTCTGCACGTAAGAATGTTTCGAGCCTGTGCCCGCCTGTCTCAACCGCTATCCCTTGACTGCTAAGTGTGCTGATGACAGGTTCTAGTGCTTCCTTCCCCCTCACTTCGCTTACGGTGAGCTGAGCTCCCTTCTCTTGGAGAAAGAGGGCGGTAGCTTTGCCGGTAGCTCCCAATCCTACCACTACAACCTTTCGATGAGAGAATTCCATGTGCTCACCTTTTTCCTTGGGTGATTACCTCAATTTCAAGGTGCTAATAGCCACCAGTGCGAGAATGCCTGCAATGATCCAGAACCTCACGATGATTTTTGGCTCTGCCCATCCTATCAGTTCAAAGTGGTGGTGGAGGGGGGCCATGGCGAAGATCCGCTTTTTTCTCAGTTTGTATGAGGCAACCTGAAAGATCACGGAGAGTGCCTCTGCGACAAAGATCCCTCCTACAATAGCTAAAACGATTTCGTGTTTGCTGATGATGGCTATCGTTCCCAGCGCACCCCCCAGCGCGAGAGAACCCACATCCCCCATGAAAATCTGAGCGGGGTAGGCATTGAACCAGAGAAACCCGGTGGCAGCACCCAGAAGTGCACCACAAAAAACAGTCACTTCTCCGCTGCCGGTAACATAGGGAATCTGCAGGTAGGTAGCAATTTTAATATGACCGGCAAAGTAGGTGAATAAAAGGTAGGTTGCGGTGACGAATAACACTAACCCTATTGCCAAACCGTCTAGTCCATCGGTGAGATTTACCGCGTTAGAGGTGCCGACAATAATGAGGGTTACGAATGCAATGTAGAAAATTCCCAAATCGAGAGAAACTTTTTTAAAGAAAGGAATGGTAATATCTTTATCAAAATCGGGTAAGAGGTAGAGGAAAGTGCCGAGTGCAATTCCTAGGAGGATTTGTCCCCATAATTTTACCCGCGCTGAGATGCCGTGAGAGCTCTTGCTGCGTAATTTCTTGGTATCATCGATGAATCCAATGATGCCAAGTCCCCAGGTAATGATGAGTGTAGTCCAGAGGTAGATGTTGGTCAAATCTCCCCAGAGCAGGGTAGCAGTAGTTAAGGAGAGCAGGATCAAGATGCCTCCCATGGTAGGTGTCCCTCGCTTATTGAGGTGAGCAGCAGGGCCATCTTCTCGTATATACTGTTTCACATTGAGCGAGTGTAGTTTTTTGATTATCCAGGGTCCTAAGATTAAGGTGAGGAGGAGGGCGGTGAGTATGGCATAGATGGTCCTAAAGGTGATATAGCGAAATACGTTGAATGCGCTATAGATTTGATGGAGTGGATAGAGCAGATGGTAGAGCATGGGCAGCGTCCTGTTAATGTAAGATTAGTAGCTTAGCCTGCAACAGTTTTTAACCCTTCCTGTACAACTTCCATGAGTTGTTTTTGGGAGAAGGGCTTGCGCAGGTGGGCAAAGGGTTCTGTCGGGAAATCAGATGCTTTCACCGCATATCCGGTAAGCACGATAGTAACGAGATCTGATTTTATTTGGGATATTTTTTGTAACAGTTCTATTCCCCCCATCAGTGGCATTTGCAAATCGGTGATGACCATATCAAAGTGATCACTCAACAGTTTATCCAAGGCTTCTTTCCCATTGGCGGCGGTACTCACCTCGTACCCGTTCAATACCAGAAATGCCTGGGTGATTTCCCTTATATCTTTTTCATCATCAACTACTAATATTTTTGGTGTGTGTATCTTTGCCATGGTGTCCTCCCTGTTATAGTGTGAGCACAGGTAGTAACAATGGAGCAGTGATCTCATTCACTAGTTATAGACAACACCTACTGGTGAAGGTGGCCATGGGAGAAGAAGGTGCAGGATCGTGGTTGAGGAGGTGGAGAAAGTATTCTAGAATCTTCTCCATCTTCATTCCCCGGGATCCTTTAAAGAGTATCCAATCTCCTCTTGTTACTTTTTTGGCAAGTTGCTCGGCAACCTCTTCAGGGGTTGACCCAATGTAGATTGCTTTTTCACTCACCCCGGTAGCCCGAGCACCTTGTGCGACCGCTTCCGCAGATATTCCCATGAGAAATAGTGAATCCAGATGAAGTGTACCCACTAATGAACCTAGCTGGTGGTGATACGCGAGTGAGGCGTCGCCTAGCTCCAGCATATCACCTAGTACCGCGATACCATTTCCCTTTCCCTTAACCTGCGCTAATGTTCGGAGTGCGCTCTCCATAGAGACAGGATTGGCGTTGTAGGTATCATTGATGATGTGGATGTTATTATCAATGGTGGTAATAACCATGCGTCCGGTAAAGGCGGTGAAGTGCTCCAGACCCGCTTTGATCTCTTCCAGGGGAAGTTTACAAATGGTAGCAATGGAGGCTGCGGCGAGTGCATTATATACCGTGTGGATTCCGGGAATGGTGAGCCGGAGAGGGATGCTTTTACCTTCCACCTGCAAGGTGAAACAGTGGGTGCTGTAGTCTGAGGGAGAAAGATTGGGGGCGGTTACCTGAGCGTGGGCATTGATGCCGAAGGTGAACGTGCGCGCGGGGCAGCGCGTGGAGAGTTTCATAATGAGAGGATCATTGGCGTTAAGTACCGCATAGTCTTGAGCGGTGAGTGAATCGAATAGCTCCCCCTTCGCTTCAGCCACATTCTCCAGGGTCTTCAGATGCTGGAGGTGGACGGGACCAATGTTGGTGATAAGTCCTATGTGGGGCTGAGCAATCTGGGAGAGCCTTTTGATTTCACCTCTTCTGTTCATACCCATCTCTATGACGGCGATCTGGTGGTGAGATTCCAGGCGCAGCAGGGTGAGGGGTACACCGATTAAGTTATTCCAGTTATGCTCAGGTTTGAGCACGCGGTAGCTCTGTTCTAAAATGGTTGCCGTCATTTCCCTGGTAGTGGTTTTTCCGTTACTCCCGGTAATCGCTACGATGGTTGCCCTGTTCCGCCGTACCCAGAACGAGGCGAGATCTCCCAGTGCGTGGAGGGTATCCTCGACTTGAATGAGTGGTATATCCCTGGTGGAGGGAGGTAGCTCCAGGGGGTGAAAATCTTTGCTGACCATTACTGCCGAGGCACCTCTGGCAAGGGTATCATTGATAAAGTGGTGCCCGTCAAACCGTTCCCCCTTGAGCGGGATGAAGAGTTCACCCGAGGTGAGTGTGCGAGAATCGGCAGAGACCCCCCGAATGCGTTGAGTGAGGGAACCTTGTAGTAAGGCACCACCTACTGCCTCTATGATTTCTTTTACCGTAAGTTCCATATGAGTGGCGCGCTCAGTGACGAGGTGTTCTTAGGGTAAGAGCCTCTTGTAATTCTTCCCTATCGCTAAAATGAGAGTACGTGGTTCCAATAATCTGGTAGTCTTCATGACCTTTGCCAGCAACGAGCAAGATATCACCGGGTTGTACGAATGAAACCGCGGTCCGAATAGCTTCCCTCCTCTCAGGAATGATAAGATACCCCTTGAGGTGGTTGGTGTCCGGGAGTTTTCTTATAGCATACTTTTGAGAAAGGGAATGGTCAATACCTGCTTCAATTTGCTCAATAATGGCGTGGGGGTCTTCTGTGCGGGGGTTGTCTGAGGTGATGATAGCGAGATCACTCTTTTTGGTGGCAATGTCTCCCATCGGCCCCCGCTTGGTCTTATCACGATCCCCTCCGCATCCAAAGACAGTGATGAGCCTCTTTTTGGGTAAGGTAGTGAGTGTGGTGAGTACATTATCGAGTGCATCACTGGTGTGAGCATAATCAACCAGGATGGTGATGCCATCCTGATTAGGTATTCTTTCCAGTCTTCCCGGAACCACGCTCAGTTGTGTAATGCCTTGGATGATAGCCTCCTGAGGAATTTGTATAGCTATTGCCACACCTATCGCTGCTAAAATGTTAGAGAGGTTAAAGCTTCCTATAAGGGGAGAGCGAATGTTCATCTCACCATAGGGGGTGGCAATTAGTGCAGAGAGTCCCGCACTGCTTACTCGGTAATCCTTGAGGCTAATCTCTTTTCCCTCCTTAATGCCATAGCGAATAACCTGGGCGGGTGTTACCGTGGAGAGGTATTTCCCACAAGGGTCATCATAGTTAATAACGGAGTAGGTGGTATCCTTGGAACTTCGAGAGATATAGTAGGAGAACAATAATTCTTTTGCCTTGGAGTAATGTGCCATTGTCCCATGGTAATCCAGGTGTTCCGGGGTGAGGTTGGTGAAGACTGCTACGTCAAAGTGTAAGCCTTCTACTCTATGTTGCTCTAGGGCATGGGAGGATACCTCCATAATGAGGTGGGAGGTGTGTGCATCAACCATCTCCCTCGTCATTCTTTGCAGTTCCAGTATATCAGGAGTAGTGTTACGTGCCGTGTGGTGCTGTGCCCCGAAGCGGTAGTCAATCGTACCTATTACTCCAGGGTGATGACCGGCAGCCTTGAGGATCGATTCTACCAGATAGCTGGTGGTGGTTTTTCCATTGGTGCCAGTGATTCCTATCACCGTGAGCTCCTGGGAAGGGCATCCGTAGAAGCGATCGGAAACGTGGGCTAAGGCTA
>CAYYOQ010000021.1:0-16359 GCA_964473235.1 uncultured Thermodesulfobacteriota bacterium
AGAATCCCCCACTCCCTTCTTTTTTATCGCTTGATCGTCATCAGTTCCGAGAGCAGTTCATCGCTGGTGGTGATTACTTTGGCATTGGCCTGGTAGGCACGCTGGGTAGTGATCATTTTGACAAACTCTGATGCCATATCCACGTTGGACATCTCCAGTGAATTAGAGGCAATCCTCCCCCGGCCGCCCGTGTTAGGACTACCGACGGTAGGTTGCCCTGAATTAGCCGATTCTGCGTAGAGGCTTCTTCCCATTTTAGTAAGCCCATAGGGACTGACAAAGTCCGCCAAGAGCACTTGCCCTAATGTTCGGGTTTGACCATTGGTAAAGAGCCCTATGATTTGCCCATCCTGATCTACCGAGATAGTTTGTATTGCTCCAGGAGAATACCCATCCTGGAAGAGGGCATTGGTATCGCTGGCAGCGGCATATCCGGTGAGATCGGTGGTGGGTCCACTGGTCGCTGAATCCCACACGTCCCAGGTCACGGTGAAATCTGCACCACCGGTGCCAGGTAAATCTATAAAAAATGATTTATCAGAGAAAGTAGTCGTCCCATCAAGCATATCCAGATTTCCATCGGCATCAAATTGCATGGAACCTGACGCGGTGGTTGCTCCCACCGTTCCCATGGAAGAGGGGATGCTCGCCGTGTAATCCCAGGCATTGGCACCAGCCCGTTTGGTAAAGGTAATGCTTAAGGGGATCGCTTCACCAATGGAGTCATAGGTGGTAATGGTGGTAGAGTACTCATCCCCGGTTTGTGCAGAACCGTCCAGATTGGCTGAAATACTGAAGCTACTTGTTTGCTTAGGAGCAGAAGACACATTTGCTACGTTGATGTCAGAGATGGTAGTGATCAGTGCACCTGTTGCATCTGTCGAATATCCCTGGAGCTTGAAGCCGCTGGGGTTAACTAAATTCCCCTCCTCATCCATGATAAAATTACCTGCGCGGGTGTAGTATCTTCCGGAAGAATCAGCGACGATAAAGAAACCAGCTCCTTCAATAGCCAGATCCGTACCGTTGGTGGTATTCTCAAAGGATCCCTGGCTAAAGACCGTACCAATATCGCTTAAGGCTACTCCACGGCCTACCTGGTTACCTCCCACTGCCCCTCCCAAGCTCTGGCTTAAGATATCGGCAAAAGAGGTGTAACTAGCCTTAAACCCCACGGTGTTAGAGTTAGCAATATTATTACCAACAACAGACATGCTATACCCTGCTGCGTTGAGACCGGTAACCCCTGAATAGAGTGAACTTAACATATTCCTTCACCTCCTTTTGTATCTATGCTCTTTTATATAAGCATTGCTGCAATGGGTGCAGCATTTATCATGAACTTCCCTATTTCCTTCATTACCTCAACCGCTTTCTCTGTCTTAGACTGAGGAGCTTCCGCAACGGCCTCTCCCTCAGGGTGATCATAGACTTTAACCACATCCCCTATGGCAACCTTCTGCTCGCCTAAAAAGAGATAGGTGATACCATTCTCAAAGGTTACACCCGTCACTACCCCTCTGAGATAGGTTGTCACCGTAACCGCTTCTCCCTCAAGGTCGGTTGCGGAAACCTCAAAGGTGTAATCGCCCGCGGGCAGTTGTTTTCCTTGGTTATCCTTCCCATCCCAGGTCCACTCCTGCACCCCTTTATTTTGAGATCCTCGTTCAATGGTCCTCACCAGCTGGTTATTCTCATCATAAACCTTTATAGTTACTGCGCCCGCCTTATCCGTCAATTCATAGCTAAGGGTCGTGCCACTCTCCCCTGAGAGGTGGATAGCATTTCCCTTGGCCTCAATCTCTTTTCCAATAAAATCAACTGCCTGAGCATTATTGAGTGAGGCAAGATAGAGTTGCATAATGCTCATGGTGTTATTCATGTTATTGAGCTGTTCCAATTGGCTAAACTGAGCAAGCTGAGAAGTAAATTCAGTACTGTCCATAGGATTCAACGGGTTTTGATTCTGGAGCTGAGCAAGCAGAAGTTGCAAGAAGCTATCTTTGCCCATCTCCTTTTTCACCACACCTGAGCTTGTAGTGCTCTCAGCTCCAGGTGAGGTATAGCTGATTGGGTTAACAGGTGCCATGGTACTCTCTCCTTTTGCACTAAATAAAGAAATCAACCAGATGATTACCTACCACCATCCGACTCATGTTCTCTCGCATAGGACCTTCTTCTCCCTCTCCCATCCCACCGGCATGAGTGAAAGACCTCTCTGAAGTAAATGAAGTCTGTTGTTCCGTCTGATCTCCACGGGGCTGATAACCTACAAACACACTGAAGTCTTCTACCTTTAACCCCTGCTCGAGGAAACTTTGACGCAACTGGGGCAGGTTGCTCTCAATGATTTCTTTCACCTGAGGGGTCTCAACAAAAAAGGTTGCCCTCACTTGGTTATCCCTGGTAATGATATGCATGGTGAGCTTTCCTAAGGAAGGTGGTTCTAAGGTGAGCGTTGCTCGGGCCTGACCACTCTCTACCTGCACCCGTGCCACTCTCACAATCTGTTCCACTACCTGTCTAGGCCTTATCTCCGATGCCTCAGCCTTAGACATTACCTGCTCAAAATTCACCTGGGCTCTTCCACCTTCTATCTCCTTTCCGGCTACAAGAGTACCCTCCCCATGCCTTTGAGCAGACTGTCCAACCTGTTTCTGAGAGTGCTCGGTTCCATCTCCGGTGTCTGCCGCGCAACCCTCTTGCTCAGAGAGAGGAGCAATTTCTTTGGAGTTGTCTTGCCCAGTGTTTACTAACAAATTAATGAATTCTTTTATTGAAACCTCCTTGCCTGAGAGTTTCCCAGCCCCACCCTTTTCACCAATTTCGTGGGGAGTAATCCCCAATTTCGCAAGCATGAGATTAAGTTTATGGAGGGGGATTTCCTCTGTACCCTGTAGCGCATGAATGTCTTTGAGATTACTATCCAGCTTCTTTAAGATTCCCTTTAGCTCATCTAAAGAAAGCTTACCCTCTTCCATAATCTTGTCTATTTCCTCAGGCTGAACCTCTAGCCGAAGGAGTAACGATCGAAGGTCATCAGTGGAAATTTTCTCTGCTTCTACCAGCGCCTCCATCTCCTCGGGGCTCACACCCAACTTTGTCATGATCTCCTTCGCCTCATCTAAAGAGAGCATACCCTCCTTCATCATTCTCTCTGCTTCCTCGGGCTGAAAACCTAGCGTAAGTAGCAATTCCCTGACCCCCTGCTGAAACCCTACCCCTTCTGTTCCCATCTTGTTGTCCTGGATCATTTCTATCTTTAAGCGAGAGAGCATCCTCGACAACTCATCTCCCACTTCCGGCGAAATCCCTTTGTGCTCTAGTGCATTCATCAACGCGCTTAAAAAAGCTTCCTCCCCACCCCCTACCTGGGCGAGATGAGACTGTTCACGCCGATTGATCACCTCCCCGCTGACGCCCACCACAGTGGAAGTTGAGGAGTCGTCACCGCTTATCTTCTCCAGACCTTCTCTCCCCCGCTCTCTTCCCATTCCTCCACTCTCTCCTCTTCCTTTACCACGCAACCGGTGGGCGTGCTCCGTTGAGCTAGAGCTCTTAAAAACATCAGCAAAAGATTCTCTCTCTTCTCTTCTCCCCGTAGGGGGTGTAATCTCTGCGCTCTTCAGTGGACGCTGGGATATACTATAAAGAGGAAATGCTTCTATGGAACTCACCCCCTTTCTTGGGACAGATGTTAATGCTAAGATGCTCCTTAGCAGGTAGCGTGCCAAGGAGCATCTTTAATTTATTGCACTATTTCTAATGAGTTAAAAGGGCTGACTTAAAAGGAGGGCGTAAACAAAGTTTATCCTATGGGTAATTTTTGCCGCTTGAGAAGAAAGATTTGCCAGGAGGGTATCATTTTAATTTAGCCAGCTCTTTACTAATAATCACCGCCTTATCAGGATCAACAAATCCCCAGATCTTACCGGCGTTTTTCCCCTTCATCCTCAATAAAATTTTAACTGCAATATCGACATCTAATTTATTAAACATAGGACCTGCCTGCTCGGGAGGTGTTGCCTCAAATACCTTTGCGAGTTTGATCAACTCTTTGTCCTCTTCTGCTTCTTTAAGGGCAATCAATTGCTCAATTTTCTTCTCCATCTGAGCGAGGGTAGTCAGTCTTTCCTCAATCTCCGCTTTGAGCTGGTTGAGCCGCTCTTCTCTTTGCCTAAGTTCTTGCTCCTTGGTTTCTACTTCCTTCTTCTTCTTCTCTAAAAGGGTAAGCGTTTTTAACTCTTCTCCACTAGTGGTCTCTTCTGCTTCTTTAGTGTCAACCGCTTCCTCCTGGGCAACTGCCTGGGTGAGAAAGGGGGGAGAGGAAAACTTCCCAGTTTTGACGAGAAAAGAGCCGATGAGTGCGAGCTTGCCCACCAAGAAAAAGAGGATCAGGAGTAACACACCTCTTTTTGAAATTAACGTCTTTTTCTGAGTAGGTAAGGGTTTCATGATCACTACTTTCAAAAAACTCAATTCATCTCTCTCTGATATTTTCTTATCCCAAGCTCATCAAGAAAAATTCTCTCTTTCTTGAGCACCGTCTCCATAAACCTCTTCCAATCCTTTTCCTTGATTCTCTCTAACACTTTCCTCTTTTTTGTTGCCTCTAACAATGCTTCCCGCTTCGTATCAAGTGCTACTTTTACCTTGGCCACTATCGCTCGCTGCTCCCTAATTTTTATCCTCATTCCTCGAAGGTAGTCCCGATAGAGGAGCGCCTCACTCACCAGTATCTCATGCTCCTCCCTCCTCGCGAGCTCCTCCTCATAGTGGTGTTTCTCCCGCTGGTAGGAGAGCAGCGCCTGCTTTTCCTTCTCAAATACCCTTTGAATCTGGGAAAGCTCAATTTGTAACCCTTCTTCAATATGCTTCCGATAATCAAGCAACACCTGAAGATTAAACCGATACATGAATCACCTTTAGTGAAAAAGTTTCTTCATCATCTGGACACTCTCTTCCATGCTCACCTTCTCTCCAATGGGTTGCTGTAAAAACTGATTCGCCTTATCAATCATGCTGATGGCGTAATCAATGGTAGGGTTACTTCCCGCCACATAGGCACCGATATTGATTAAGTCTTCTGCTTTCCGGTAGGTGTCGAGAATGCTCAAGAGACGACGGGCATAATCCAAATGCTCGAGAGGAACAACGTCAATCATACAGCGGCTCACACTGGCCAGTGGATCAATAGCAGGATAGTGGTTGTGATTGGCGAGGTCACGGGAGAGCACAATGTGTCCATCTAATATAGACCTCACCGCGTCAGCGATGGGCTCATTCATATCATCATTCTCCACCAGCACCGTGTACAAACCCGTAATGCTCCCTTTATCACATTGTGTCCCCATTCTCTCCACCAACTTCGGGAGCATTGCAAAAACTGAAGGGGTATATCCCTTGGTGGTAGGAGGTTCATGAGCTGCCAACCCTATCTCTCTTTGTGCCATGGCAAATCGAGTAATAGAATCCATCATAAAGAGCACATCACACCCCTGGTCACGAAAATACTCTGCAATGGTGGAGGCTACCAATGCCCCCCTCACTCTCACCAGAGGAGACTGCTCTGAGGTGGCAACCACCACCACCGATCTCCTCAAACCCTCCTCACCCAAGTCCCGCTCAATGAATTCCCGCACCTCCCGGCCTCTCTCACCGATTAAGGCAATAATGCTCACCTCTGCAATGGTATGTCTCGCCATCATCCCCAGGAGGACACTCTTCCCCACCCCTGATCCCGAAAAGATGCCCATGCGCTGTCCCTTGCCGCAGGTAAGCAGGGTGTTAATGGCTTTAATTCCCACATCCAAAGGATTCTTGATGCGTCTCCGGTGGAGTGGATTGGTAGGTTCGGCATAGAGAGGGTACTCCTTCCCTGCGGGGAGCGGCCCTCTCTCATCAAGGGGTTTTCCTAAGCCATCAATTACCCTGCCCAGAAGTTCTTCACCAATGGTAACCGTAGCCCTTCGATTCAAGCCCGTGATACGACTTCCCGGTCCGATTCCTCTCACCTCCCCCAAAGGCATAAGCACCACTCGGTTATCACGGAATCCTATCACCTCCGCCTTGAGAGGTGAACCACCCCCTTGGGGAAATACATCGCACAGTTCTCCTACAAAGGATCCAACACCATACCCTTCAATGGTGAGGCCCACCACCTGAGTTACCTTTCCATGAAAGGTGACCGGGGTCAACTTCGCCAAGGTGTGGTGGTACTTACTCCACTCCATGTTCCTCTCCACCATCCTCACCCTGCTCACTTACCTCCTCCCCCACACCAGGAGCATGCGTCCCTGCCTGCATTCGCAATGCCTCTTCCAGCTTTTGCAGGTGGCTTTCAATACCGCACTCAATAACCCCACGTCCACTCTCAATAACCGCATTTCCCCGCGCAATCTTCTCATCTCCCTCAAAAATTACCTTATGCATCCCCTCTACCATCTCCTTCTTACAATCACTCGCAAACTGTAAATCTGATGGATGTAACCGTATCTTAATCTCCTCTTGATCAGCAACATACCTAAGGGCGGAGCGGATTATATGGACAATAACGGTACGATCTGTACTTATCTCCCTCTGGATTACGCTTCTTGCAACGGTGAGTACCAGTTCAACTAATTCCTGCTCACTCTCTTGATACAGCTTCTCTTTAAGCCTCTTCACCTCTTCCCACACCTCAGTAAAACTCTTCACCACCGCCTCAAATTTCTTCTCCCCCAGCTCCTTCCCCGCCTTCTCTCCCTGGGTAAAGCCCTTCTCATAGGCCTCCTTCTCCATCGCGTGCGTCTTTTCAGAAATCTGTTTGATGTACCGTTCCCTCTCTTCGATCTCTTTTAAAAGCTGTTCTTCCCCCACGCGTGCATCTGTCATCCCCGGTGCGTGGGCATAGGGAAAACGGTCTTTCCCGCCGAGAGCCACACCCAGCAGAGGAACCTCTTTCATGGTATAGGGCTTTATGGAAGGGTGCTCTTCTCCCGCATCCTTGATAATACTGCTAAACAAAGACTTCTTCACCTCCTCTGCCTCCCACCGCTATTTTCCCCTCTCCTTCCAACCTCAGTGCAATTTGAGTAATGGCTTGTTGAGCCTTTTCGACTTCACTAAGTCTGATTGGTCCCATGTCTTCAATGTCATCGTTGAGCATTTCCCCTGCCCTCTCCGACATATTCTTAAAAATCTTTTCCTTAACCGCTTCGCTCGCCGTCTTCAACGCCTTCGCTAAATCCGCACTGGATACTTCTTTGAGTATCTCCTGGATGCCACGAGCATCAATCAAGACCAAATCGTCAAAAATAAACATGAGCTTCCTAATCTCGTCAGCCATTTTGGGATCTGCCTCTTCAATTCTGGTGAGAAGGGAGGATTCTGTTGCGCGATCCATTTGGTTGAGGATCTCTGCAACTGCTTTTACCCCTCCCAGCTTACTACCGACACTTCCCAGTGACTTCACCTCACTCTCCAGCATCTCCGCCACCTCACTGACCACATCAGGAGGAACGCTCTCGAGGGTAGAGATCCTTAGTACTACTTCCGCCCGGAGTTCCTCCGGTAAATTGGCGAGGACCTTACCCGACTTCTCTGGACTTAAATGAGAGAGAATAAGTGCAATGGTTTGGGGACGCTCATTTCTGATTAAATTAGTCAAGGTTTTGGGATCAATATCCTCTAGGAGCTCTAGCGACCGATACCCCTCACCCTCCTCCGTCACCTTTTCCACCATTGATTTAGCCCTCTCCGCCCCGAGTACTTTGGAAATGAGATTTTCTGCGTAGCCTCTCCCCAAAGAAAGTGCCCCTGTCCCCTGCATCGCCATCTGTAAAAAGTCATTCACCGTCTTATCAACCATCTCCCCTGGTACCGTTGCCATCTTCGCAATACAAGTGCTCAATCTTTCGATCTCGCTCGCCTCCAGGTGGCGAAGCACCTCGGAGGCTAATTCTTCAGGAAGTGAAGAAATAATAATTGCTGCCTTTTCACCCTGTGTGAGTTCTCCCTCTTTTTCCATCTGCTCACCTCTTACTCATCCAGTTTCTCAGTAATTCTGCAAAATGTTTTGCATCAATTCTGGCAAGCTGTGTTATCTGTTCCCTTCCTGAAACCTCTCCCAGTAGCTTACCTGACATCGCCGCCTCCAGTTCCCCTACCGTTCTACCCGCTGACATTCCCGCGAGCCTGCCCACCCCTTCCACTGGTCTTGTCAACCACTTCACCAGGGGTCGCAGCACCAGTACTATCAGCAGCGCGGTGAGCACAATCATTGTCAGCGTAGGTACCGCTTTCCCTACCGTCTGCCACAACGTTTCCCGCTCCATCGCTCTCCTCTCTTCATCCGTCAATCTCATGGTCTCGAAGGGAGCATTGGTTACCTCTAGCTGATCACCACGCTCAGCATTATACCCCACTGCTTTCATTACTATACTTTCATACTTTTTCATCTCCTCACCGGTTCGAGGAACATACTTGCGTACCTCTTTCCCATCCTCTCCTTTGGTAACCTCATAGGTTCCATCAAGCAATACCGCCACCGAAAGTCTCTTAATCCCTCCGATAGGCTCAACTACTCTTCTCACTACCTTATTGATCTCATAATTTACTGTTTCATTGGTCTTTTTCGCATCAGAGCTGCTCACCCCAGGAGACACCCCACCTTCTTCCGAGATATTTGCTGCCACCCCTGGGGTTCCTGCGGCCACAGGATTTACCCCTTTGGTCTTTTCCTCTGTTCGCTGCTCACTCCGAATGACTGCGCTCTCTGGATCGAAGAGTTCTTCAGTCTTCTCCTCCTGTTTTAAATCAAGGGCAGCAGTCACCCTGACAATCGCCTTCCCCACCCCCACCACCTTCTCGAGCATGGTCTGCACCCTCTTTTCCATACCCTCTTCTAACTGTTGCCGATAATCTTGCTGGGCGGTAGTGAGACCGGTAAGCTGAGAAGTCTCAGAGGTTCCCACTGATAAGAGGTTTCCCTCAACATCAACCACCGTGACATTCTCCGGTTGTAAACCTTCTACACTCCCCGCCACCAGGTGAATAATCCCCTGCACCTGATTTTCCTTAAGTGCACCCTTGCGACGGAGCTTCATTACTACCGAGGCAGTAGGTTTTTGCTTGTCTTCTAAAAACAAGGTCTTTTCAGGAACGGTAATATGTACCCTTGACTGCTCCACTTCTGAGAACTGATTGATGGTGCGTGCAAGTTCCCCCTGGAGTGCCCGCTGGTAATTCAGTTTTTGTACAAATTCAGTGGTACCGAAATCTGTCTTATCAAATATCTCAAAGCCTACCCCCCCCCTCACGGGTAATCCTCGACTGGCCAACTCCAGACGTACATCATAGACCCTTCCAGAGGGAACGAGAACGGTTCTCCCATTGGCAGACAAGCGATAGGGAATCTTTTGCTCCTTTAACTCTTCAACCACCATCCCGGCATCTTCAGGACTCTGATTGAAGTAGAGAGGTTGGTAGTCAATCCGATTAGTCCAGACCACTAAAAGTACTACCCCCAGGAGGGTACCGAGTCCGATGCCGATGATCAGGAGCTTTCTGCTCAAGGGAAGCACCTTAAGGTTGGCTTGCAGCTGTGTGATGAATTGTCTTAAAAACTCAAACATGATTTTCCCTCACTTGCCTTGATGTGAATGTGATCTCTTTAAAAACCTTCATTCCCCTTTAGGTAAATTTTTATGGGGAGTTAATGGGTCAACAGGGGAAAAGGAAGAGCACCTTTCTGCCTGACCTTTTCCCGACCCTTCCCTACACCTGCATTCTCATAATCTCATGGTATGCTTCAATAATTTTATTTCTCACTTCCATCATCAAACGAAAGGAAATGTCGGCTTTCTCCATCGCAATCATCGTCTCATGGAGGTTCTTGGTATTACCGGCAACCAGTTGTTCTATCGAGCTATCCGCCTCTATTTGCAGCTGATTGACCTCTCCGATGGAACTCTTGAGCATCTCCTTAAAAGAATCCTTGCTCGCTTCAGCTTTTCCGGTCCTCTCTGAAGAGAGGGGAATCAACGATTTTACACTTGACTCGATGGTGATATCTTTCATGGGCTACCTTCCTCCTAAAGGCTTACTCACGTTCACGGTCTTGCTATCTTCCTATCTCCAAAGCCTTTGTTACCATACTCTTGGTGGCATTTATCACCGCCACATTAGCTTCGTAGGAACGGGTAGCAGACAACATGTTTACCATCTCTTCCATCACATTGATATCCGGCATCCCCACATATCCCTGTGGATTGGCATCAGGGTGACGAGGGTCGTACACCATTTTTGGCGGACGTGGGTCAACCACAATATCTACCACCTCAACCTCCTGCAGCTTCTTTTCAAGCTCAGCGTTAAGCACCTCGCTAAAGGCTGGCTCAACCGCTTGAGAGGCAAAGACCACCTCCCTCCTACGATAGGGCCCCCCCTCCGAGGTACGCGTCGTATGAATATTCGCAAGGTTACTGGAGATTACATCCATGCGAAATCGCTGGGCACTTAACGCCGAAGAACTAATAGTAAGGGCAGTCAAAAAGTCCATTTTACCTCACCTCGGTAATATAGCGTTTCTAAGTGAATTCATCTTCTTGGATATCAACTGGGCGGCAGTATTGTAGTAAAGATTGTTCTCAGCCAACTTCGCCATTTCCTTATCGAGGTCTACCGTATTGCCATCACGCCGACGGGTGGTACCACGAGAAACTAAACTTCCCTTTATTTCACTAAGTCTATTCGCTCCTTGGGGTAGGTGCCGCTCATTAGTCCTCCTCAAGGGAAGGGTTCCTTTACTGCCCACCGCCTTCTTGAGTTCATCTGAAAACTCTAAATCGAATCCCTTATAACCGGGAGTATCCACATTGGCAACATTAGCAGAAAGCAGCGAATGTCTCTGCGACTGGAAATCCAGTAATTTTTCTACCAATACAATGGTGTTCGAAAATAAAACTTCAGATGGCACCTCTTTCTCCTCCTCTCATCACTTGTAATATATGCAAATGGCATACCAAAAAATCAACAAGGTTACTGACATCTGCCTTGCGCCTCATATCTTTTATCCCTTTCTCATTCTCCCGTCATCATTGCTTATATTCATTCAACTTATTCCTAAGTGTTCGGATACTTATGCCCAAGGCCTTAGCCGCATGGGTCCGATTTCCACCCAATTCTTCAAGGGTCTTTAAGATGAGTCCCTTTTCCATCTCTCTCACTGAACGACCTTTCCGTGAAGAGTCCTCCCTCTCAGACTTGCCACTTACCTCTTCCACCACCAGCTGCCCTGCTAAAAGCACCTCACCCCTATGGAGGAGAATCGTTCTCTCAATTACATTCTCCAACTCTCTCACATTGCCCCTCCACTCACCACCCTCCAGTAGCAAGAGTACCTCCGAGGAAATCTGGGGATGCTGCTTTTTACACCGCTGGCTATGCTTTTTAACAAAATAATCTACCAGCATGTGGATATCACCCCTCCTCTCTCTCAAGGAAGGTATCTTCAAGGGAATAACGTTTAACCGATAGTAGAGATCCTCCCTAAACGCACCTTCCTCAACTGCCTGTTTTAAATCAATATTGGTGGTGGCAATTACCCTCACGTCGATGGGAATGGGTTCTTTCCCTCCCACCCTATCGATTTCAAACTCTTGAAGCACCCTTAAGAGTTTGGCTTGAAGTTGGGGACCCATCTCACTCACCTCATCAAGCAGAATGGTACTCCCTTGAGCCTGCTCAAACTTTCCAATTCTTCTGCTGACCGCACCAGTGAAGGCTCCCTTCTCATAGCCGAAGAGTTCACTCTCAAGCAGGTTTTCTGGAATGGCAGCACAATTGACTGCCACAAAGGTTTTCTCTCTTCGTTCGCTGCACTGGTGGACATATCTCGCAAAGAGTTCTTTCCCCGTTCCACTCTCTCCCTGGATGAGTACCGTCGATTTACTTGAGGCAACACTCTCAGCTAAACTGATGAGCCTCAGCATCACCGGATCCTGGGTAACAATCTTTCGCAACGAGGGATCTTCTTTCACCCCTGGCCTCTGCCCCTTACCATCACCCAGTGCCCTTTCTACCACCGCCTGCAATTGTTCAAAAGAAAAAGGTTTCAAGATATAATCTACCGCACCCTTCTTCATGGCCTCAACTGCATCATGGATTGTTCCATAGGCAGTAATCATAATCACTGGGGTGTGAGGTGAAACCTTTTTAACCTCCTGTAATACCTCCAATCCACTCATCTTAGGCATCCTCACATCTGTGATAACCAGTTTACAGGAAAAAAGCTGAATCTTCTTCAATGCATCATAGCCATTGGAAACACAAGCTACCTGGTGACCACTTCTGGAGAGGGCCTCCGCGAGTGCCAGGCGCATATTCTCTTCATCATCAACCACTAAAATAGCTTCGTCTCGCATGAATGTGTATCCATCACCTCTATCGTGTGCCCTTTCCCACCAGAGGTAAGGTAATGGTGAAGGTAGACCCTTGACCAATGCTGCTCTCCACTCCTATCATACCCCGGTGAGCTTCAATGATTTTGTGGACAATAGCCAACCCTAGTCCTGTTCCCTTTTCCTTAGTGGTAAAAAAAGGATTAAAAATCTGCTTTTTATTCTCCTTGGATATTCCCGTGCCGGAATCGGTAAACCGTATCTCCACATACCCTTTCCCCTCGATGCCCTTAGCGGAAAGAGGAGAGGAGCGATCACCTACTGCATATTTTACCAAAGCATCTCCCACTATCTCTGTCGCGATTACCAGATTACCACCGTGAGGCATCGCGTGAATAGCATTCCATACCAGGTTGAGCACCACTTGCTTTAATAATTCCGCATCCCCCCACACCAAGGGATCACAAGGATCATAGTGGGTGGTGAGCGTGATCTGATGCTGCTTGAGTGAGGACGCAACAAAGTGCAGTGATTCAATGAGAAAGGTGTGTGTATTAATCTTTTTAAAGGTGGGACACTGCGGTTTACTGAAGAGGAGAAGATTACTGATAATGTAGTCAATACTCTTTACGCCGGTTAAAATATGATCCGTGAGTCTCCTCTTATACTCATCAGCCTCCACCTCTCTCCTCAACAGGGAGGCAAGTAACTCTATACTCCCCAGAGGGTTCCTCACCTCATGCGCGATACCTACCGCAATCTCACCCATGGCTATCAAACGATTAGTACGTTCCGCTTGTTCTTCCAACTTTTTAAGCTGGGTAATATCCTGTAAAATGATCACACTCCCCTCTGCCACTTTCCCCCGGAGAGGAGTAACCAATACCTTCACCTGGACCTTTATTCCGTCACTCCTGATGAGCGTATAGTCCCCTTCTGACAGTTGAGAGGTCTTAAGAGGTATGAAAACGTTCACCTCTTCCGGAAAGAGATGGAGCAAGGCTTCACCAAAGCTTTTTCCTTCCACCACTTCCTTCACCTCTCCCGTAATCTCTTCTGCTGCTCTATTACAGGTGGTAATGTTTCCCTGTGCATTAACTACCACCACACCACAATTCAAGCTCTCCACTATATTATAGAGATACTCTTTCACCCGCGCCCTCTCTGCCAAGCTCGCCTCAAGTTGTTCGTTTTTCTCCTTCAACTCTAAATTGAGGCTGCTGATACGCTTTTGCAAGTGGTTATATGATTCTTGAAGCCTCGCGGTAGAAAAATTAAAGTGAGTGAGTGCCTGATTGAGAAGCGCAATCCCCTCTTCTGTCACCGGTGTGGGTGAATTTCTCCCTTTCATCAACCTATTCTCTGCCTCCCTCTATGCTCGCCCCTCCACCTAAAATTAAGGAACTACCTGCGCACGGTTTTTTGTTTCCCACTCTATATTGCTGATACTTTCAGCAATCACCTTTTCCCAAAAGGGTTCCCGGATGCCTTTGCTCACTAGTTTTTTAAGGGACTCGATCTCGCTTGCTCCCTTTCCTGCCTTCCGGTAACTCGCGGCGATCCTATAGAGTGCCCACTGCGCTCGGTCATCCTCTGGATATCGTTCAACCGTTTGGGTATAGACTGAAGCTGCATCCAGATACTGCTGGTTTTGATACAGCTCATCAGCGAGCTGAAAAGAGCTCTCAATCACAAATTCCTGCTCTCCCCTACTCTTTCCCAGCTGCTCAGCCACTCGGAGAGCTTCTCGATACGCATCAATGCTTGAGGAAAGATTTCCCATGGCGTGGTAACATTTGCCTAAATAGAACAGGCCCTGTATATCACGCGGAATCTTCCCTTCTTCCTTGAGCGCTGAACGGTAGGCAAGCTGAGCTGCTTCGTACTGCCCTTGGGCAAAATAGGTATCAGCAAGATCATGAAAGGCAAGCTTTCGGCACGTACTCTCAGAGCAACGCTCGATTAATTTCTTAAATAGCTCTTCAGCTTCTCCATATGCCTTCTTTAGCACGTAGACCTCTCCCATCCGCAAGATGAGTTCATCCTCCGGATGAGTTCGAGGATAAATTCGCTGTGCCTTACCATATATCTCTAACGCTTCATCATAGAGTCCTACCTGTCGAAAACTCTCACCTATCTGAAAGAGTGCCTTGGTATTTTTAACATCACTAAGGAAGGGGGTTTTTCTTTTTTGGTAGAGTTCAAGAATAGCACCATAGTTCTCCTCTGAGGCATAGGAATCAATCAGTTTACAGAGGGTCTCCTGAATGCTAATAAAACATCTTTTAGAGAGGTCACTGTCAGGATACTCTTCCAATACCGTCAATAGAGAGGCTATCGCATCTTGATACCTTTTCTGCTCTGAAAATGCAACTCCCTGTTTATAGAGGGCTTCTTCAGCAATCTCAGTGGTAGGATATTTTTCTATTATCCGTTGATACACCTTCAAAGGATCAAGATACTGATCGAAATTAAAAAAGCCCGGATTCTTCACCCCTATATCAGCCATCTTCATCTCGCTGATGAGCGCACCTTTACTCCCGGGATAGAGAAGAGTATTCTGCGAATACACCTTGAGTGCATCCTCAATCTTTCCCTCCATCTTATAGGTATCGCCAACCTTGGTTAATACAATGTGGGTAAAATCCTGATCAGTAAACACATTAAACACCATAAACAATATCGATCGGGCCTTGCGATAATCACCATTCTCTAAGTAGGTTAATCCCATGTTAAATAAGTTCTCCGGGAATAATCCATCGTAGGTAGGCCATCGGTTCAAGGCTTCCTCATACCCTTTCTGTGCTCTCGTATAATCTTTCAATCCTACGTAGCAATCGGCAAAGCGGAAGGCTGCTCTCTTCAGTTGCAGCGTATCAGCCTGAGGATAGTTCAGCATAAACTTCTGGAATTGATCTTTAGCCTTACCAAATTCACCTCCCTGATACAGATTCTCACCCATCCAGAAATGGACATCTGCACTATACTGCGCATGCGGATACTTCTCCAACAAAAGTCGGTAGTTCCCATCAGCTTCATAGTGGTAGTGCATTTCACGATAGCTGTTAGCCAACTGGAATAGTCCACCCGGTACATGCTCTGAATCGGGGTAGAGAGCCAATGCCAGTTCAAACGCATCAATGGCAGGCTGATAACTCTTTAAGATACCTTCCCTCGCGAGGGAAAAGTAGCACTCTCCGATTAAAAACGACACCGCATCAGCAAGATCACTCCGGGGAGATTGATTAATGAGAAGACGGAGGTTAGACAAGGCCTCGTGGTACTTTCCCTGTTGATAGAGCTCGAGGGCTGAATCATAGATTCTTCTCTCTTCTGCGCTCGCTGCCTGCGGTTCCTTCGTGCTCAAGGCTTCATAACTAGTGGTTGGAGAAGGTGCTAGTGCAATCGCTTTACCCTCTATTGCTGCCGGTTGTACCTCTTTGATTTCTTCTTTTATCTCTGTCTCCTTTACTTCTTCTGGTATCGCCGTTTCCCCTATTTCTTCCTCCTTTACTTCCCCTTCCACTCCTTCTCCTTTTACCTTCCCCTTTACCTCACCTGGAGCTCCTTCATCTTTACGCTCTACCTCAACTGGCGTGGTTACCTCCCCTGATACCTTTTCCCCATTTTCACTAACCTTCCCACCCCTCTCATTTTGTTCTGAAGCCCTCTCTTCTTTCTCCTGCATCTTCTGAACTGGCATAACATTAACGATAATCCTTGGAGGATTGCTCATAAGTGTATGAGTAAAGGAACTCCCTCGTTCAGTCAATCCAATCCTCGCAACTACTTGACCACCTGGTTCTTCGCTGAGCTCTAATTGTTTAATCAAGGCATCGTTGTACTCCCCACTCCTCGCCTGGGGACCCACCATGCAGTGGGGAATGGAAATGGTAATCGAATTGTTCTGGGGGGCAGCAACCGCATGATAGTCTGTCTCCTTTCTCAGTTTAAAGACTATACGAGAAAATGAATCATG